>NZ_JBNMGD010000055.1:0-8344 GCF_050872065.1 Methanobrevibacter sp. | reverse complement strand
TTATAAATATACTATTATAGGGAGTTTATAAATGCAAGGAGAGATGGAAGATAAGTGTGGTATTGTTGGAATTCATTGTCCTGATGAATCTAAAAATGTCGCATCTTTTGTTTATTATTGTTTGTATGCTTTACAGCACAGAGGTCAAGAATCAGCAGGAATTGCTACTTTTAATCCAGAAAAAGGATTGAATTATTATTGTGGTATGGGTTTAATAACTGATGTTTTTAAAGATTATGAAATCCAAAATCTTAAAGGAAGCATGGCTATTGGACATGTAAGATACTCCACAACAGGTCAATCAAGACTTGAAAATTCACAACCTTTTGTAACAGATTTTGATGATGGATTTATTGCTATGGCTCATAATGGAGATATTGTAAACTCTGAAGAGCTAAGAAATGAATTGATTGATGAAGGTTATGAATTTAAATCCGATACTGATTCTGAAGTTATTTGTTACATGCTTAAAAAAGAGCATTGTGATAACAATAAAGACATAATAGATTCAATTGAATCTGTTTCTAAAAAACTTGTTGGATCTTACGCATTAACTATTTTGATAAATGGTAAATTATATGGAGTGCGTGATCCTATGGGAATCAAGCCACTTGCAGTTGCAAAAAGGGATGATGAGTTTATCCTTGCTTCTGAAACTGTTGCATTTGATGTAATTAATGCAAAATTTATCAGGGACATAAAACCTGGTGAAGTGGTATTCTTTGAAGATAATGAAATCAAATCCCACATGTTAGAAATTACAGAGGACTGTAAACTTTCTCACTGTATGTTTGAATATGTGTACTTTGCAAGACCAGACAGTACAATTGATGGAGTTAATGTATATGAAAGCAGAATGAATATTGGCCGTCAATTACATGAATTATATCCTATTGATGCTGATGTTGTAATTCCTGTACCTGATTCATCTATTCCTGCAGCTATTGGTTATTCAAGAGCTTCTGGAATTCCATATGGTGAAGGTTTAATTAAAAACAGGTATGTTGGAAGAACATTTATCATGCCAACTCAAGAAGAACGTGAGTTAGCAGTCAGACTTAAACTAAACCCTATTAAGGATGCTATTAAAGGTAAAAGAATTATTTTAATCGATGATAGTATTGTAAGGGGAACTACTTCTAAAAAATTATTAGATCTTGTAAAAGAAGCAGAACCAGCTGAAATTCACTTTTTAGTAGGTTGTCCACCAGTTATTTCTCCTTGTTTCTATGGTGTAGCTATGGCAACTAAAAAAGAGTTGATTGCAGCTAATTATTCTATTGAAGAAATTAAAGAACAACTTGAAATTGATACATTAGGTTATATTACTATTGAAGCTTTAATTGAAGCTATTGGAATGCCAAAAGAGGATTTATGCTTAGGATGTATAAATGAGGAGTATCCTACTGAAATTCCAGAAGGTCTTGAAGCAGAAACATATTATAAACCTTAGATATTATGGTTGAATTATTAGCTCCAGCAGGAAATTTCATTTCACTTCGTGCTGTTTTAGAAAATGGTGCTGATGCAGTTTACTTTGGCCTTGATGATTATAATATGAGGGCCAATGCTAAAAATTTTTCATTGGATGAGTTAAAAGAAGTATCTAAAATAGCTAAAGATTATGGAGCTAAAACTTATTTATGCACAAATACTATTTTAAATGAACGGTTAGCTTGCTCTTTGGATAATAATCTTGAAGATATCTCTTCTAGTGAGATTGATGGACTTATTTTATCAGATATTGGATTAATTGAAAATACTGTATCCAGTGGTCTTGAAGCCCATATTAGTGTACAACAGAATGTTTCAAATTCCTATATGTTAAAAACACTTAAAAAATTAGGCGCTAAAAGAGCAATTCTTTCCCGTGAACTTTCTTTAAGGGAAATTACTGGGCTGGCCAAAAAATCCCCAATTGAAACTGAAGTTTTTGTTCATGGTGCTATCTGCATGGCAATTTCAGGGCGCTGTTTTTTAAGTTATGGCCTTTATGGTAGAAGTGCTAATTGTGGAGATTGTCTGCAGCCTTGCCGTAAAAACTGGACATTAACTTATGAGGATGGAGAAGATAAAGTTATAAATTTCTCTGATGTTGATGAGGAATCATTTATTATTGCACCTAGTGATGATGGAAGTTATAGGACTAATTTTTTCTCCCCTAAAGATATGTGTATGATTGAATACATTCCGGAACTTATGAAAAGTGGAGTTACTTCATTTAAACTTGAAGGAAGAGCTCGCAGTCCAGATTATGGTGCTATGGTTACTGGAATTTACAGGCAAGCCATTGATAATTATAATGATAATCCGTTGGACTATAAAGTTAAAGATGAATGGATGGAAGAGCTTAAAAGCGTATTCAATCGTGGATTTGACACTAATTTTTACTTCAATACTCCATTTGAGGTTAGTGAAGATAATCAATCAAAATATATTAAAAAAGACATGGGGCAGGTTGTAAATTACTATAATAAAGTTAAAGCAGCAGAGCTTAGAATTTGGGATGATTTAAAGATAGGTGATAAAATCATCATTCAGGGCAAAACTACCGGTTCGATTACTCATATAATTGATTCTATTCAAGTTGAAGGCAAACCGGTTGTAAGTGTTAAAAAAGGTTCTAATGTAGCAATTGCTATTCCAACAAAAGTTAGAGAAAATGACTTTGTTTATAAATTAGTTGAGAGGAATGCTGATGATTAAGAAAATAGCTATTTATGGAAAGGGTGGAATTGGAAAAAGTACTACTGTAGCTAACTTGTCTGCTGTATGGGGTAGTGATGATTTAAATTGTCTTGTTATTGGATGTGATCCGAAGGCAGATACAACACGTACATTATACGGTTCAAGAATCCCAACTGTCGTTCAAACCTTAAAAAATAATAGAAAGCCTGAAAGGGATGATTTGGTTTTTAAAGGTTTTAAGGATATTTTATGTGTTGAAAGTGGAGGTCCAGAACCGGGTGTAGGATGTGCTGGACGTGGTGTTATTGTTGCAATGAAACGCCTTGAAAACTTAGGCATTTTTGATGAGGATTTGGATGTTGTTTTGTATGATGTTTTAGGTGATGTTGTTTGCGGAGGATTTTCAGTGCCTCTTCGTGAAAAATATGCTGATGAAGTTTTAATCGTAACATCCGGGGAATACATGGCATTATATGCTGCGAATAATATTGTAAAAGGTATTAAAAAGCTTAAAGGTAACTTAAGTGGTATAGTCTGCAACTGCAGAAATGTGGAAAATGAAGAGCAGATTGTCAACGACTTTGCTAAAAAGATAGGCACACATGTTATTGGTACTATCCATAGAAGTAATCTTATTCAAGATGCTGAACTAGATGCAAAAACCGTTATGGAAAAATACCCTGAAAGCAAAGAAGCACAAGAATACAGAGACCTTGCTTCAAGTATAATGTCTAATGAAAACATATCAACTCCAGAGCCAATGGATGATGAAGAATTTGAGTTATTCTTCAAGTCATACTTATAGATAGCATGTATTACTCAACCAGCTATAATTCTCCAATCGGTGAAATGCTGTTTGTAAGTGACGGAGAAGCTGTTTGTGGAGTCTGGTTTTATGGTCAAAAATTTTTTAAAAATAGCATTGACAAAACAATTGAAAACAATGATTTGGCGATTTTTAAAAAGCTTAAAAAATGGTTTGATGATTATTTCAATGGCCTAAATCCAGAAATTGATTTTAAGTTAAGACCTCAAGGTAGCGAGTTTAGACTTAAAGTATGGAAAATATTATGTGAGATTCCCTATGGTGAAACGCTAACTTATGGTGAGATTGCATCAAGGATATCTCCAAACATGTCTGCTCAGGCTGTTGGAGTTGCTGTTGGACATAATCCTATTTCTATTTTAATACCATGTCATCGTGTATTGGGAGTGAATGGTAAACTAACAGGATATGCCGCCGGTCTGGATAGAAAAATGGAATTATTGAAGTTAGAAAAGATACTATGAATTTACCGGCTAATATTGTAATAGGTAATGTAATATCATTTGTTGCAGGCATTTTTATCTTACTTAGCATGTGGGTTAATGATGAAAAAGAGGCATATAAATACCAATTCCTAAATGCATTTATTCTGATGATTTCTTCTGCATTCTTTTTATCATGGACAGGTATTGTAACCATGGCTATTGCAGCATCAAGAAATGCTATGGTTTATAAAGATAAATTAACCTTTAACTGGACTATAATTTTCATTATTGTTTCTGTAATTATTGGTTGTCTAGTAAATACTATGGGTTTTGTTGGATTATTGCCAATCATTGCTTTAGTGCAGCTTACAGTATGTAATTACTATTTAAAATCAATTAAGTCAATTAAAATTAGCTTCATTATAAACAGTGTAATATTTATAATTTATTTCCTTGCAATATGGGACTTTTCATCAGCAGTTATTGAAAGCATTACAGTAACTGTTGGATTAATTTCATTATTTAGATTAATTTATTCTAAATGAATTTTTTAAACATTCCAGTTTGAAGAACACTTTTTTTACTTATTTCTTCTAATTTTAAAAACAATTTCCAAGGCATTGAAACTAATAAATAATCATTAGGAATAAAATGTTTCATTTTACTGCGTGCTGCAAAATCAATAGGACTTAAAACAGGTTTTGGATTATCACTTTCACTTTCTCTAAAAGTAAAACATCCAATAGCTTGACATCCAGATGCCTGTGGAGTTAAAAGATAAGCATCTTTAAGTCTAAATGAAGTGTTTATCTGAACTAATGCAGTTAATTCAATTGGATTAACGGTAAATATTACAGAATCTGGAATTTCACTGTCCTCTAAATTCTCCAATCCTTTAAAAATCACATAATCTTCACTATCATAAGCGGGTCTAGATTTTATGTTTTCCTTTGCAGTCTCAAAATCAGCATAAATTCTCTCACCATGTTCAAACATATCACGGGTTTGTTTAGGCATGTGACTTAACTTTTCCAGATATTTCTCTTTATTTGGAGCTGATTCAACACCACAGGATAAAAATGATGCCTGAAAATCCATTGCATTTTCATCCTTAAATCCATCTCCCCAACCAAACCTACTGAAACTCCACCACAAGAGATGTGCTCACGGCCAAAACAGGTAGTTGTACGATTAGCTATTGTTTGTGCAACAAGACTCATTACACATCCTCCTCTACCGGTTTTAGGTGTTTTTGCATCTTTTGGTTTTTTGTTACTTTTGATTAATACAATTGGGGGAAATTTCATTTTCATTTCTTTTGATATATTGCTTTGCATATTCTACCTCATAAATTGGATATCATTCTTACTTAAATTTAGATAATTAATTTTGCTATGATTGGATTATCTACAAAAATAAGTTCAATTTTAGCATCATTATTAAATTTATCATAAATTCTACCTGCACTCATAGTTCCTCTTACAACAGTGTTAATACTATTTGCAATATAAGCTATTGTTTCATTATTCTGTTTGACTGCAATAGCTTCCATATCATATAAATTATCTGGTTCTTTTACAATATCAAAAATGGAACCTTTCTTAAATAAATCTCTGCTATTGAATCCACCAGCAATGCTAACTAATGCATCATCTTTATAATCCTCAAGTAATTTTATTAATTTTAATTTTGAATCAGATTTTTTATTTTTTTTGTTTAAGGCTTGACTTTGTTTGGTTTTTCTTTTTTTAGTATTCAATTTTTGTTTAGAATTATTGATTACTTCGGAAAGTGGAATTGGTTTAACTTCAGGAGTATCAAGTTCATATCTAATTTTTTGAAGTATATCTACATATTGAGTAGTAGTTTGTATTTCTGGATTTCTAATTAGTTCCTTTAATCTAGATTTAGCTTCTTTGCGAACCAGATAAATTATACAATATGGTCGGTTATATTCCTGAAAGTCCATATCCATTATGTAAATATTTATTAAAGCAAAATCATTTCTAATTTTTTTAACTGCTTCTATTCGAATATACATTTGAGGATCTGTTAGTGCAATTTGAGTTAAAACTGATTCATCATTAATATTTTTTAATGCTTCATTTCTAAATTCAGAATCATGACAATTTTGAGCAATTGAAATTAAAAAAGATTCATCTTTGATATTTTTCAAAGTATAAAGACCATATTCAGTATTTTCAAAAATATCTTTTAAAAAGGATTCATCATGAATATTTTTTAAAGCAGTTCTTCTTACAGTATCATTAAATATACTTGAACCAAAATCATAATCGAATAACTCTTTTAAAAAGGTTTCATCGTGAATTTTTTCAATAGCAGTTTTACAAACATCATATTCCATATCATTGAAAACAATATCTTTTAAATATTCAGTGTTTTGGATAGATTTAACAAAATGTCTTCTTCGAATCCAATTGTTTTCTTTTTTAACCAAATCAAATAATAAATCATCATCAATATAATCTAAATCCAATCTGTAAACTTCAATTTCATAATCATTAGAAATTATTTCTACAACAATATCTTGATTGGATATTTGGTTAATAGCTGCTTCACGGATATACTCGTTGGAATCATTTTTAGCAATATTTATTAAGGTTTCCTCATCAATAATATTTTTTATTGCGGATTGTCTATGTTTATTATCAGGATTTAAAGCTATATTAATTAAAAATTCTTGGTCATGAATATTATTTATGGCTTCCTCAGTGTAACTATAGTCTTTTTTAACGATATCTTTTAAGAATGATTCATCATGAATGTTTTCTATAGCATAGTTACATAATGAATATTCTTCTGATACTTCAGATAATTTTGATTTTTTAATATTTCCATTTTCAAAATCTTCTTCTGTATATTTTAATCTTTTTTTAACAAAATTAATAAGTAAAGTCTCATTTTTAATATTATTTATTGCTTGACTTCGAAGGTAATATTTGCTTTGGCTTTCTGCAAAATTAATTAATATATTATCATCATCAATCTGGGATAATGCAATGTCCCAAACTCCATAGTTTTGAGAATTTTCTACAATTTCTTTTAATAATTCATTATTTTGAACTTTTTTAGTTGCTAACTGACATATATCTGAATTAGAATTATTAATTGCAATATTTGTCAATACTGATGCATCATCTATTTTATAGTAGCTAAAGCACGAATATACCATTCGTCATGTGTTTCTGCAATATAACTTAATTCTTCATTACTATTTGAGTTACTTATTTCATTTTTCCAATTCTGCCAATCGTCAAATTCAATTTGGGATATGGAAAGATTATCTGAAGCCATGAAAATACCTAAATTATGCAAAACTTGTTTATAGATAATATGTATATTTTTCATTGTTAAAATTTCGTATTATTTAAACTAGGATTTTGAGATTAACTAAGCTTTGTAATTTTTTAACAATATTCATACATTTTCGTTAATAATAAATGATAAAATGAATCATATTTTAAAGCATTGTCTGATTGAAAGCACAGGAACTAGTTGAATACAAACCCTGAAGTTAAGAAAATAGATTTTAGATTAATTGGTAAATGTGAAGACATAGTTTAAAAATTTGGAAGATTTTTATCATAATATAGTAATGCATCATTATTTTCACAAAATTTAATCAGTTTTTTATAAATCTTTTTTTGTTTTAATGTTTTTGCGTTCCCAATAATTATTAATTTTTTTCTTGCACGTGTAAGTGTTACATTTAATCTTTTAGCATCTGCAATAAATTGTATATCTTTTTTAGTACTACTTCTAACCATGGATATTATAATTATATCTTTTTCATTTCCTTGGAAACCATCAACTGTATCAACATTGATGAATTTTGTATGTTTTTTTATTAAATTAACTTGGTCAACGTAAGGAGTTATAATTCCAATTTCACTTTGGGGGATACCTAGCTGATTATATCTTTTAGCAATTTTTGATGCTATTTTTGATTCTAAAATATTATATTTCGATGTTGAATTTTTATACTGCAATTCATTATTATTTTTTTCAAATGATGTATCAATAAAAAGAATTGGGCTTTTATGATGGTAACAATCTTCATTTTTTTTAAGGAAATAATTTTTTGCTTCTTTACCACATTTTAATTTATTATTATAAAATTCTTTATTTGGAAATTTCATAAGTATTTCATTCATTCTGTTCTGGATGTTTAATAATTTCTGTTGTTCAGGAAAATTTTTTTGTAAAATCTCAAATAAACTTTTTTTTAGTTCTTTATTATCACTGGTAACAGTTGGGGGTAATTGTTTCGGATCGCCAGCTAAGATAAATTTATTGGCTTTTGCAATAGGAATTAAAACACTAGGTATTGTTGTTTGTGATGCTTCATCTATATAATTACTACCTCAAAATGATAATTAGTTAA
>NZ_JBNMGD010000028.1:0-19166 GCF_050872065.1 Methanobrevibacter sp. | reverse complement strand
TTATTAACATATGTAATATATTTATAACTTTTGTAAAAAATTATCGACATATATTATGGATATATTGCATAGGGTTCAAAAAATTATTATGCGCATAATTAATATATGAAACCCATTTTAATAGTTAAAAATTTTAACTAGGAGGTATTAAAATGGTTGAATATATAATTGAGACAAAAGGACTTAAAAAAAGATTCAAAAAACAATTAGCAGTGAATTCCATAGACATGAAAATTGAAAAAGGAAAGATATATGGATTACTTGGAAAAAATGGTGCAGGAAAAACAACAACCATGTGTATGCTTTTAAATCTTTCAAAACCAACAGATGGGGAAATATTCTTCTTCGGCAAACATTACAAACAAAATTCCAAAGAAATCTATTCAAAAATAGGATCAATTATTGAAACTCCAGGATTCTACGAAAATCTCTCTGCATTTGACAACTTAAAAGTCTTTTCAAAGCTTAGAGGAAACTATAAAAAAGAAAATGTAGAAAGAGCATTGGAAATAGTTTCACTATCCGATGCTAAATATAAAAAATTCAAAAACTTTTCATTAGGTATGAAACAAAGGCTAGGAATTGCAGCTGCTATTATGCATAATCCCGAGATTTTAATTCTTGATGAACCTATTAACGGTTTAGATCCTATGGGAATTAAAGAAATAAGAAACCTTCTAAAAAAGTTATCTAAAAATTACGGAACTACAATACTCATTTCAAGTCATATCTTAAGTGAAATTGAAGCCATTGCAGATGTTATTTGCGTAATGGATAATGGATTAATAATTGAAGAAGTATCCATGGATCAATTGCATGAAAAACTAAATAAGCATGTTACTTTTGAAGTATCTGATGTTGATTTGGCCTGTAAAATATTAGAACAACTACAACTAACAAACAGAATTGACTTTAAAATCGATGCTGCAACAAACAGAATTCATTTACTCACCAAACTTAATATGAGATCTACTTTCAATGTATTATTCGTAAAGGCAGGAATTAAGGTAAATGAAATATCAATAGTTGAAGAAAGCTTAGAAGAGTATTTCACCAAATTAATCGAGAAGAAAGAATTATATGGTGAAATTTATGATTAATTTTGTTCTGATGGAATTCCTTAAACTAAAGAATTCCAAAGTATTCATATTGAGTTTATTAGGTTCACTAGCTCCTGCTTTACTTGTATATTTGGGACTTGCAGGAAGATTGGATTATGGTGAACCTATCAATTTTGCACTTTTGTCAGGTCAAACAAATTTATATATGCTGACCATGTTCGGGATTTTCTTAACAACAATCATTGTGGCTTATATTTTTAACAGGGAGTTAAACGAACATACTCTAAAGTCAATCATACCCATACCAATTTCAAGATCCAAATATATTATAGGTAAATCAATTACCTTTTTGATTTGGATTTTAATATTATGTTCCGTGTGCTTCTTCGCTTCTGTATTGCTCTCATATATTACTGGAGTAGAAGGAATGACTATGAATTTAATTCTAAAATATTACAGTGAACTACTCTTTGGATGCTTTTTGTTATTTTTAGTCATGACCCCTTTGATGTTTGTTTCAATGTTAATGAAAAATATGATTCCTGCAATGATTTCAGCTGCTATTTTAACATTTGGAAATATCTTTGCATATGGCCATGAACAAGCAATTTATTATCCTTGGATACTTCCATCAGTCATATCCTCCGGAGAAATAGTTAACTATACCTCCAACATGACTATTGCATATGCAGTTGTTTTAATAACATTCATTATAGGTTTGGGAGCATCCTATATCCATTTAACTAAAAAAGATATCAAATTATAGGTGATTTTAATGCTAAATTTTATTCAAACTGAATTTCTAAAATTAAAAAATTCAAGATTATTCTTTTTAAGCTTAATGACTGGATTATTCCCACCCATTTTAATCTGCATAAGCCTTTCAAATATGAAAGCAACATTTTTAGAAATGTTTATTTCGACTAATCTATTCATGACTGGATTGTTTGAGGTATTCATCTTATGTATCATCATTTCCTACTTAATTGGTAGAGAATATACAGAACACACATTAAAATTAGTCTTAACAAGCCCAATATCAAATTTTAAATATTTGCTTGGTAAATACATAGTGTTTATTATTTGGACAGCATTATTATCCATTGTTACATTTATAGGAACTATTCTATTAGGATTTATAGCTAATTGTACTGGATTAACATTGAATATGGCATTGCATTATCTTGGTGAACTGTTATTAGGTGGATTCTTACTCTCTTTAGCAATGACACCATTTATATTCTTATCAATGATCATGAAAAATATTGTTCCCTCAATGATTACTGGAGCTGTGCTAGTTCTTGTAAGTCTATTAAGCTACAGTTGTCCTTGGGGTCCATATATTCCTTGGATGGCTTCCTACATTATCAGCTCAAATACAATGGCAGAATATTCCTGTGGATTAATGCTACCATTATCAGCAATAGGAATTACATTCATATTTGGTATCATAATCTCTTATATATACTTCAAAGTTAAGGATGTTTCATTATAAACATCCTATTATTCCCTTTTAAAAAATCAGAAAAACGGAACAATTGAATAAACCGCTATTAAAACAACCACAGTTATAATTACAATGGCTCCCATAGGTGCCTTTTTCCAAGCAAGGCATGCTGCTACAACCGCTCCAATCAGACCAATATACCATAATTCATTGTCAACTGTCAATACACCAGGACATATTAATGCCGCAAGAGCAGTGTATGGAATCAAATCCAAAAATTTCTCAAATTTTGGTGAAAAATTAAGTTTATCCATGAATAGTGCTGGAATTAACCTTGGAATAAATGTCGCAAGAGTACATCCTATAATAACCAACATCATATAATCCATTAGGCATCACCTTGAACTAAATCTTCATCATCAACTATATACATTCCAATTGCTGCACCAACAAGTGTTGATACAATCAAAGACCAGTTTCCCAAGAACTGGCTTAAGATAATATTTAAAATAGCAGTTATTACAACCAAAAGTGCAATTTGCTTGCTTTTTTTAATAGCTGGAATCAATATTGCTACAAACAATGCATAAAGTGAAATGTTAAAGCTATTTGTAACTATTACAGGAAGCAAGTCCAATGCAATAACACCAATTATTGCCCCTAAAATCCAGCTTAGCCATGATATTATTGAAATTCCCAAATAGACCCAGATACTTGAATCTTCACTTAATGAAAACATTGCAAAAGATTCATCTACAGTGGTATGGGCCGCTAATATATTCAAAGGCAGATTGGAATCCTCAACTTGATTTAAAACGCAGGTAGACATTACAAAATATCTTAAGTTAACAACAAAATTAGTCAATACAATTGCCATTACACTAGCGCTAGTCAATACCATTGATGCTGCAATAAACTGACCTGCTCCAGCATACACTAAAACAGACATTGAAACTGTTTCCAATGGAGTCATACCTGCTTTAATTGCAATTGCAGCATATCCAATCCCCATAGGAACATATCCGAAAGTTATTGGAATACCCTTTTTAACACCATCAATAAACTTAGACCTTCTTGAAATAGTAACGACTCCAAAAATTAAAATAAGAAAAATAAGTTAACTGAGTAAATTACTAATTTGGTCAGTAGTGATAATACCTACAACTTTCATGTCCTCATCTACAACCGGAAGACATGAAATATCAAATTTACGCATTTTACGTGCAATTTCCTCAATTGCATCATCTGCATGACAATATTTGACATTCTTTGTCATGATATCTTTTAGACGATTTGAATTTGTAGCTATGGATTTAGATAAATCCCAACTTGTAACAATTCCAATAAGTTCACAATCATCATTGACAACAGGAATATGAGTTACATGCTTATCCAGCATTAATTTAGCTGCATCAACAATTTCAGCATTTTCTTTGATTGTAGCTATCTCTTCCATCATCAAATCATCAACAACATTTTCAGATAGGAAATTAGAGATAATATAATTAAGTTGACCTCTTTCAAGTAAAAATGCATCATGCCCATAGTTGGATTTTATTTCTGAAAATGATACATCAACATTATTAGCATTAAGAGCTGTTACAATTTCCATACTTTGCTCAGTTGGATATAACCAATCACTGTCAACTGAAATAACTTCTATTTTTGCTTCAACATCCTTAAGTCCATCAATTAATGAATCATTGACTGAAAGGTCAAATAAATCCACTGCTTTTGTAATGAATAAATAGCTATTAGCATCAAAACGTTTTACGAATGTTTCACCTTGATGCTTAAGATAACTTTCAACTTGGAAATCAACTGAAAAATCATAGCTAATTTCGTCTTTGTCCTGAAGACCACGTCCGAATTTAATATCCATTGATTCATCACTTAAATAAGTAATGTGGGCAATCATACGTGCAAGAGACAAACCATTACTTGGAATTTCACAGGTATCATAATAATTTCCATCATGCCAATTAGGATCTGAGAATATTGATTGACGACCTACTGCATTAAAAGCAATCTGCTGAGGTGAAGACATTCCTGCAGTTGCTATTGCTATTGCCTTTTTCATCATTTTAGGATAGCTTATCATCCATTCAAGAACCTGCATTCCCCCCATGGATCCGCCAATAACTGCAACTAATTGGGTAATTCCAAAAGAATCTATTAGTTCTTTTTGGACTTTAACCATATCGTTAATAGTAATCACAGGAAAATCAAGACCATATTCCTTACCCGTTTTAGGATTAATGGAACTTGGACCAGTAGTTCCTTTACAACCACCTAATACATTAGAACAGATTATAAAGTATTTTTCACTGTCTAATGCCTTTCCCGGACCAATTACCAGTTCCCACCAACCAGGTTTCCTATCTCCTTTATGCCATCCTGCAGCATGAGCATCACCGGTTAATGCATGGCAAACTAAAATAGCGTTAGATTTTTCTTTATTAAGTTCACCATAAGTTTCATAGGCCACAGTAACCTCTTCAAGAGTTTCTCCACTATCTAATATAATTGGATTGGGTATATCCAAATGTTTAGTTTCAACAATCCCCACAGATTCCTTATTCATTTAAAACACTTTAATATTTAACTTTTCAATTGCTACTTTTGCAGCTGCCTGTTCAGCTTCTTTTTTGTTTTTACCTTCTCCAACACCCATCTCTTTACCATCAATTAATATTGTTGTGACAAATGTTTTATCATGAGGCACACCATATTCATTTATAATTTTATATGAAACATCTAATTCTTTGGCATCACCATATTCTTTCATTGCAGATTTATAATCCGCAAAAAATATGGTGTTTGCATCAATGAATTTAAATATATAATTTGATACAAACTCTTTTACAAAATGCCAACCTTGATCTAAAAACATTGCTCCTAAAAATGATTCGAAAATATCTGCAGTTATGGACAATATCTCATTTTTACTTAAGTTTGATTCCTGAGCTGCAACATTTAGATATTTATCAAGCCCTAATTCATGGGAATAATGGATTAATGCAAATTGACAAACATAATTTGATCGCAATTTTGTTAATTTACCCTCGCCATAATGAGGATATTTTTTATATAAATACTCTGAAACAATTACACTTAAAACAGAGTCGCCCAAAAACTCTAATCTCTCATAATCATAATCTAAATCATGTTCAGTAGAATATGAACCATGTGTAAATGCCATATCATATAAAACTTTGTTATCCGTTTTAATACCAAATTTTTCATATAAATCCATAAGCATAGCCTAAATAAATTAATATTATAAAAATAATATGATTTTCTAATTATATATAACTAACCATTAACTCATTTGTTTTCAAATGCTCTCTCAATTTGTTTATATGTTCATAAAGACCAAAGTAAAAATAAAAAAGGATTTGGTAAACATGATTCTAAATTGGCAAGAAGAAATAACAAAAATTGACCCTGATATGAAATTTAGATCCGAAGGCGGATGGTTGAAAACCGTTGAAGAACTGGATAAAAGTGTTAAAAATGGATATTCCCTTGTAGGAGATTTTGTTAAAGCAGGAAACTTTGAAGAAGAGTATGATGAAGGAATATATCTTGACTGCAATAAAGAAAAGATAGGAAGAAAAACCCAGCAAGACTACAGACTATTCCGTTTTAGAGATGGTAAAGTAAGATTACTTGATATGGTAATCGATGGTGGAAGTAGCTGGGCAGTTGACTTATGGGATGCTGTTGAAGATGAACTTTAATCTTAAAATTCATCTTTTAATTTAAACCTTGAAAAACCTGTTTTTTGAATATCAACTCTCTCATCTAGACAGGTGGGTTCCTGTAATAGAATAATTTTATGGTCTAAATTTTGAGGGAAATTTTTCCCTTTACCATCTACTATTCCCCTAAAGCTTACATTAAACTCCCCTGTTTTTCCAATGTCCATACTTAATTTTTCAGAAGAAATCATACCATCAAAGAAATTTTCTAAGTCCATTATTTCAAATACTGGCCCTATATAACTTACAGCCATTAAACCATTTTTGTTTTCTCTGATTTTGACTCTTCTTTGATCTAATTTTATGGACTCATTTAACCTTTTGGAAGTTAATGTAATATAGTTGGAGAATTCTAAATCCAACATGATATCACCATTACAAATGACAGAATTCACAGCATGCACAAGTTGGTGCAAAATAGGAATCATCTGGCTCTACAATAGCTTTTTGAGCAAATAATGTTACATTGAATTTTGCATCGTATTCTTTACTAACCTCTTTAGTGATTGGAGATAAACCCCTATAATAAACCGGCCTATAACCAGTTTGTGAAATATCAAAGTAAAATTTTTCACCTGTGGCAAATTTACCAAAGTATTCCTCTAGTTTTAAAGCTTGCTTTGGGGCTAGTGAAAAAGTAAAAGCCATTGTATCATCACTTCTTTGTCTAATTCCTGCATTAAAAATATCAACAGCTAAAATATCTTCCCTACCTCTTACAAAAACAACACAGTTTTCTAATTCAACATCATTTTCTTGAGCTATATCTTTTAAATCAACCACAAAAAGACCCCCTAAAAAATTTAATTATGATAAATTTTATTATCATATCAATTGTTATATAAATTTATCTAATATCAATATTAATATTATTTCATATGGCATAAATAAAATATAATAATCTCAAAAAACAATAGAGAATTATAGAAAATAAAATAATGATTAGTATTTTGCCTGAGGTAAAAAAATGAGCAAAGAAGATATTAAAAAAAATGAAATTGTATTATATAAACGAGAAGAAGATTACATTCCCCGCATAGCCGCCATTCATGATTTATGTGGATACGGCAAATGTTCACTTGGAGTGGCTATTCCTGTACTTTCAGCAGCTGGCTGTGATGTTTGTCCAGTTCCAACATGTTTATTTTCAAATCATACTGCTTATCCTACTTGGTATATGCATGATACCACAGAAATCCTTAACGATTATTTGAATACCTGGAAAGAAATCAACATAGATATAGATGCGATTTATTCTGGATTTTTAGGATCAGATGAACAAGTCGAAGTAATTAAAAGCGTATATAAAACATACCCTAACGCTTTAAAAGTTGTAGATCCAGTTATGGCAGACCACGGAGAGGTATATTCAACTTATAATGATGATTTATGTCAAGCTATGGCAAATCTTGCATCTGAAGCAGACATACTTACTCCTAACCTTACAGAGGCAGCTATCATTTTAGGAGAACCTATCGGTGAAGAATGGGCTGGTGCAAATATTGATGATGAAGAAGCACACAGAATTTTGAATGCCCTTCTTGACCATGGAGCAAAATATGTTGTATTGAAAGGTATTCAACGTGATGACGGTGTTATCCGTAATTTTGTAGGTGGTAAAGATATGGATATTGTTGAATTATCCAATGAATTTTTACCTTATTTGTTACATGGTACTGGAGATTTATATGCAAGTGCACTCTTAGCAGCAGTTATGGTTGGTAAAAACCTTGCAGATGCTGTTGAATTTGCAGGAAATATCACTCATGATGCTATGATTGTTTCATCAAAACAACCAGACTTCCAGGAACGTGGGGTGAACTTTGAATCACTTCTTGGCCAAGTAACAAACTTGCTTATCTAATCTTTAATATACCATCACCATTTTGATTAACTTTAATTAAATCTTGCCTTTTTTTTAAAATAGCCCTATGCAAAATATCATTAACTTCAAAATTAAAATTTAAATCAAAAAAGTATCAAGGATGATTTTATGAAAAAAATGAAAGGTGTGCTACTTGAAGAATCTGCAATCAACAAAGGAGATATCTCCTGGGAAGAACTTTCCAAATATGTTGATTTGACTATTTATGACAATACAACCGAAGAAAACAAGATTGACCATATTGGCGATGCTGAAGTCATATTTGATAATAAGGTCATAATAGATGAAGAAGTATTTGACAAATGCCCTAATATCAAATATATTGGAGTATGTGCTACAGGATATAATGTTGTTGATTTAAATGCTGCAAGAAAAAGAAACATAACAGTAACTAATGTCCCAGCATATAGTACAAATAGTGTTGTTCAGCTTACATGGGCACTTATCCTAGAACAGACTTGTAATCTGGAGCTTCATAATCAAAGTGTGAAAAATGGAGACTGGGTAAATTCAGAAATATTTTGTTACTGGCTTAGTCCAATAACTGAACTTGCAGGCAAAACTTTAGGAATTATAGGTTATGGAAATATCGGCAGAAAAGTTGCCTCAATAGCTAAATACTTTGAAATGAATGTGATTGTAAATACACAACATCCTGAGAAATATGGTGAAGATGAAATTAATTTTGTAAATAAAGATAAAATCTTTACTGAATCAGACATTATTTCACTTCATTGTCCGCTAACAGATGAAACCAGTGAAATCATCAGAAAAGAAAACATTGACAAAATGAAAGATGGAGTTCGAATAGTTAATGTTTCAAGAGGTGGACTTGTAAATGAAAATGATTTAGCTAGTGCACTAAATAGTGGAAAGGTGTTATCTGCTGGAGTTGATGTTGTTAGCGTTGAACCAATGATGAAAGACAATCCCTTGCTTAATGCTAAAAATATAGTAATAACTCCTCACATTGGATGGGCAAGTGTTGATGCTAGAAAAAGACTTGTAAATGAGATTGTTGAAAATTATAAATCATTCATCAATAATGAAAAAAGAAATGTGGTTAATTAAAGCAGTTCTTATAAACTTTCAATGAATTTTAAAAATAGTTTATTCATGAGATAATATGCGTTTATTATCTCAAATAAATTAAAAATAGTACTACAGAAAGTAGTACCTAGATAAAAACCTTATACTAATCTTTGTCTAGTAGTAGGTTTTTTGTTTTGCCAGCTGTATCTTCTGAGTTTTTTGGATTTACCAAATCCACAAGAAGCACAGACTTTTTTACGTATGTGATAAGTGTTTCTACCACATCTTCTGCATCTGATATGGGTCTTTTTATTCTTTTTACCCATTGATGGAGTTCCCTTTGACATTGATACACCTCCCCTATTTTATCGTAAAATTATAATCTAGAAAGTATTGAATAATATTTATGGTGAAATATAAACAATATTGTCTCCTCTAATGAGCACAACACCGAGTCTTCTAGTAACTTCTCCGTCTTGTAACTCTTCTGCATCATTAAGAACTAAATTCATGTGTAAATCAAAGCTCTTAAGTATGCCTCTAAATTCACGATCTCCTTTGAGTTTTATTAAAACAGGAGCATCCACAGATTTCCCTAATGCGTCAAGTGGTCTTTGAACATTTTGTCCGCTCATTATATCACCTTATATTATTAACAAATTTTAGTTTTTTAATATGAATTGAGTATTCACTCATTATTAGACATAATATAATCAAGTTAAGATAAGACAAAACCTAATTAAAACTAATACTAATAATTATAGTTAATCTAGTATATAAATGTTACTTTATTTCAAGTAAAAAGATTAAAAAATGATACCTATACTTAATTATTAACTAAACTAATATTTAAATTATTTTTAGGCATTAATTAAAAATAACTCAACCATCACGAGACATATTACGAATTTTAATCCTGCTACAATATAATATCTATTCCTTTTCGAAAACAACAAAATCAAGTAATAAATAAATTTATTTATTTTGAACAATAAATATTATTTAACAAAAATATTAATGGGATTAATATGGTTATAAAAGTTAAAAAAAGAAATTTCTTGAAAAAAAAGAAAATTAAAGAAATAAAAGCAGAGTTGGGCGAATATGGAAATTTACTTCAAGGAAAGAAAAATGTTGAAATACTTGAAGCAGAACCTAATTCATTTATACTAGTTGATGGAGAGCCATATATCATATTAATTGACGAAAAACCATTTCCAACACTTAAAGCAGCACTTGCTAATGAGATTAATGGTAAAACTGTAACCGTAGACATGGGTGCTATTAGATTTGTAAGTAATGGTGCAGATATTATGAGTCCTGGAATTGTTGATGCCTCTGAAGGTGTTGAACCTGGAGACATTGTTTTAATTGTTGATGAAACACATGGAAAACCATTAGCTATTGGAATAAGTTTACTTTCCGGTGAAGAAATGGTTGAAAACGATTCCGGAAAAGCAGTTGAAACCAAACACTATGTTGGTGACGATATTTGGAACTTTGAATTATAACGTGATTAGTATGGTCGAATTAAGATACCAAGCAGGAAACATAAGAGACCCTGGAGTTCACAAAATTGGAATCATAGCACTTGGATCACACCTTGAAAACCATGGCCCTGCACTTCCAATTGATACCGATGCAAAAATTGGAGCACACATTGCATTTCAGTCCTCCCTCCTTACAGGAGCTAAATTTTTAGGAATAATATTACCAGCATATGAATTAGACACAATTGACCATGGAATACATGTTTCTCTTGAAACTTTAAAAGAAAATGTCATCAAAACACTTAATGATGCTAAAAAATTCCTGAATATAGAAAAAGTAGTAATTGTCAATGCCCATGGTGGAAATATTCCCTTAATGGCAGAGTTATGGGACATTGAGGATAAAACCGACTTATCTATTCTATTTAATAATAATGTAATTTCCTCTGAAGGCCCACATGGAGGAAGTGGAGAGCTTTCAATGGCAAAAGTCTTGGGCATAATTAATGAGGAAGAAGTAATAAATCAAGCAAACATCGATGAATATGAAGAAGTCGGTCTATATGGATTCAAACAAGCACGTCAAGATGATCCAAACATTGAAGAATGTGCACGTGATGTTGAAGAAAATGGTGTTTATGCCGATGAAGAGTACGGAGAAATGCTCTTTAATTTAGCTATTAACTCCGTAATCCTAGACATTGAAAAGTTATTAGATTCTTAAACTATTCTCCTTGAGAATCTTTACCAGATTCACTAGGTTCATTGGAACCTGGTTGTTTCCCACCAGAATCATGTTGAGTATTATCATTATTAGAATTTGATGATTCTGAATTATCATGATTAGATGAATGTGAATTATCCACCGTAGTTTCTACATTGGACTCTTGATATGAACTATCAGAACCTGATGAACTATAATCATCATAATCTGAAGAACCATAACTTTCTCCAGTATCTCCAGTGCCATCAGTAATTGCTGAAAGATTATCCAATACTCCTCCAGATTCATTTCCATTAGGTAAAATTGATATTTCACCAGTCATGGATGCGCAAACACAAGCTAGGCAAAAAGCTATAATAGCTACTATAAATATTACTAAAAAAATTGCAGATCTACTACTAGACAATAATCTCGCCCCATAAAATTCTATTAACAATAATATGTTTAATATAATATAAAAAGATATTGATACAATGAAAACAATTAAAAAAGCAATACAAATTGAAATTAATGTCAAAAAGTCCCAATTTATCTGTTCATTAGTTCCAACTAGGACAAAAGCTGAATCAAAAGCCACAATTCAGAAATTCAACGAGCAATATCATGATGCAACCCACAATTGTACAGCTTATATTGTAAGTGATGGAGAAGGCTTCGACGATGATGGTGAGCCTGGCGGAACTGCAGGAAAACCAATGATTAATGTTTTGAGAAAAAACGAGCTTCACAATGTTACAGCAGTTGTTACAAGATACTTTGGTGGAATCAAACTTGGAGCTGGAGGGCTTGTAAGAGCATATTCAAAATCAGTAATGGAAGCCATTGGTGAAGCAGAAATACTTGAAATTGAAGAGTATGATGTTTATAACATTAGCTTTGAATACTCAGACATAAAAACAGCAGATAGTGAAGTTAGAAATAATAATCTTGAAGTCATAAACAAAGAATACACAGATAAAGTTAGCTATGACATTGTATCAAAAGACAACAGAGATATTTTAAAGATATTTGAGAAATACTCTGGAAAAATAAACACTGAATTTAAAAACCGTCAGTTTTTAGAAAAATAAAAAAAAGAAAAGAACTTATTGTTCTTCAAAATTTGATGCAGGTACACCACATACTGGGCATATGTAATCTTCTGGTAATTCATCTTCTTCTAAAACGAATCCACAAACTTTACAAACAAAAGCCATCTATAACACCTACTCCACTTTTTCAAACATATCTTTTGATGCGCCACACATAGGACATTTATAGTCATCTGGGAGCTCTTCAAATTCATCAGTTACATATCCACATAATTTACATTTAAATTTTGCCATATTAACAATCTCCAAATATTTATTATAGTATTTATTTAATATTTTAATCAATAAACTATATAAAATTAATCTATATTTTTTCAAACATTGCTTTTGACATTTTGCATTTAGGACATTTAAACGAGGAAGGTAAATCCTCAAACTTAGTTCCCGCAGGAATATTCAACCCTTCTTCAATATTGTCATCATCAAAAATATAACCACAAATTTTACATTTATATTTTGCCATAAAAAAATCTCCATTTAATCAAAATCTATTTGGAACCTTTAAATGATCAGGAAGCGGTTTGATACGTGCAGGTGTTCCAATAGCCAAATAAAATGGTGGAACAGAATGTATTACAATAGCTCCAGCAGCAACAATAGATCCTTCCCCTACTTCTACATTTGATAAGAACGTTGTATTGCCTCCAATTGAAGCTCCACGTCTTATCTTAGGTCCCTGAAGTTCATAGTTAATACGAACAGGATATTTATCGTTTGTAAAACAAGCACATGGACCGATAAATACATTATCTTCAATTACAGAATTAGTCGGAATATACACATTAGACTGAATACTAACATCATTTCCGATGATTACATCTCCCTCAATAACAGTATTAGTCCCAATCAAAACATCATCTCCGATATTGGTATTTTCACGAATGACAACATTATGACCAGTCCTGAAATTATCCCCAATTACAACATCATTGTAAATGATTGAATTTGACCGGATTGTATAATTTCTACCAATTACAGGAGGTTTTGAGTTTGCAGCATATTCAACACCAAATTGAATGTTTTGATTCTTTAAAAAATCTAATTCCGGCTTTGAATAATCTGGTTTGATAGATTCCCTTTCAATTACCTGTTTTTCATAGATAACTTCATCTCTTTGATGTCGTGAGCGAAAGTCATCCTCATATAAATTAGGCCTTTGAGCAGGATGATGACTGTAAACTTTGTAATCATCTGCATTATATGGTTGTCCTTCAGATACATAATAAGGATTCTCCTTAACTTGTTCATAAGGTTTTTCTTTACCCTTTGACTGCTTATCATCAAGACTTTGTGAAAATCGAACCATATTATCAGACCCAAATTTAATTAAATTTAATTCATAAGTATCTTAAGATATGTTTTTAATTAATATATATATTAAATGGTTAATATCTGAGCAAATTTTCTATAACTCTTTTTATACAAAAATATCACTTTGGAATAATTGTCAGTTAAAAATCCAATAGCCATTATAGAAAAGAATAAAATCAAGAAAATTCATAATATAAAATGGTGATATAAAATGGGATTATTAGATAATTTAATGGGAAATGCCGAAATTGACACCGATCCATCAATGGTTGAAGAATTTTTATTCCAAGATGAAGAAGTAATTCAAACATATAAATTTTATAGGGACTCAATTGTACTTACAACACACGGGATTTATGTAATTGATGTACAGGGCCTCTCCGGAAAGAAAATAGAAACAAAATTTATACCAAAAACATCAATAAAATGGATATCCTTTGAAACAGCAGGAACTTTTGATATAGATGTAGATATTAAAATTGGTGTTGAAAACAATATCGGTTTTACAGCAGAAGGCATGCCTTACAATGCACCAGTATCATTTAAAGTAAAAGCAGATCAAAAAGATGAAGCAAAAGAAGTTATTAAACTTGTTAAAAAATATTACTTATTTTAAAAAAAAATAGAAAAAATTAATTTTCTATTTTTCTAATTTTTTTATGGTCTAAGAGCTCCTCCACCTTGAAGAGCAATAGTTTCTCCACTCATATAACTTGCGTCATCAGAAACTAAAAAGACACAGACACGACCAATATCTTTTTCAGCATCACCAAAACGTTTCATTGGAATAGCTTGAATTGTTTGGTCATATAATTCAGGATAGTCTTCTTTCCATTGTTCAAGTTGAGGAGTCATAACTAAAGGACAAACAACATTAATATTAATACCATGTTCACCCCATTCGTTAGCAGCTACTCTTGAAAGACCTCTAATTCCTTCTTTAGAAGCAGCATATGAAGATTGACCAGGTCTACCATTTAAACCAGCACCAGATGCAAAGTTAACAATACTACCTTGTGTCTCTTTTAAATATGGGAATGCTTCTCTCATAAAGAAGAAAGTACCATATAATCCAGTGTTAATAGCTAATGCAAAATCATCAGCACTATGTTCTTCTAATTTTAAACCAGATTTAGATGCTTGTGCATTATTAATTAAAGCATTTAAGTGTCCAAATTTATCGATAGTAGCTTCAATAGCATGTTTTACTTCACTTTCAACACCACCATCAGCAACTACATCTAAAACTTCAACATCATATTTGTCTTCAAGTTCTTTTTTAGCATTTTCCAAGGTTGATTTTGTTCTTCCGGTTATTACAATATTATAACCTTCTTTTGCAAATGCAGTTGCAATTCCAAAACCAATTCCTTTTCCTCCACCAGTAATTAGAACAACTTTTTTTGAATCCATATTTATCACCTTCTATTTAAGTATTATATCTTAACCTTTATAAATGAACCTAATTAATCATGAAAATTAAATTCATTTTTTACATCTAATTACATAGTAAAAAATAAAAAATTCTGCATATTTTTAGCAATATATTCTTGAAATACTTCTAAAAAATAAACATTTTTTAATTTTTAATTTTAAACTCATGAATCCCCTTTTTTATATTAAATATAAACATGAATTTAATAAGGTCGTACCTAAATTATATTGCTAATTTATATAACAAATAATAGTAAAAAAATTGATTTTAATCTTGACTCTATAACACGTAAACAATGATTAAGATTTTAAAATACAATAAATAAAATAAAAAAAATCCTTAAAAATGAAGTTGACTCACTTAAAAACAACATTTCAAAAAGGATTAGTCAAACTGAACTAAATTTAATCCTAAATGAAAATAACCGCTAATGTAACAGCATCTTTAACCATATTGTCTATTAAACAGTATTCATTAGGTTGATGAGCTATATTATCCAAAGTGCTCCATACAGCACAGTCAATTCCAATTCTTCTTAAATCACCAGCGACAGTTCCTCCACCAATACCAATACATTGTGTATCCTGATTATGAGCTTTTTTAATAGCTGATGATAATATTTCGACTATTTTGGAATCTTTTGATGTTTGCTGACTTTCAGATTCTTGCAATGAGGTGTAGCTTATTTTAACTCCATACTTGTCTTCCACTATTTTACATTGTTTATTTACTTCGGCATATACATCCTCTATTGTGTAAGTTGGAATTATTCTACAATCCACATAGAAAATATCTTCACCAGGAATTATATTAACACCTTCAACATTACTTTCATGTTTGGTTGGTTGGAATGTTGAGTAATCAGGAGAGAATAATGAGTCAGTTTTATTAAACTTATTTTCAAAATCATTAATTCTTAAAGCTAAATCACAGCTTGCTAAATATGTATTATTTCCAGTATCTGGTCTTGATCCATGAGCTTGTTTACCTAAAACATGGAAACGGAGCCATAAAATGTTCTTCTCAGCTATTTCAATATTAACTCCATTTTTATCACCACCATCAGGAATAATTACATAATCCTCCTTGTTGAATAAATCAGTGTTTTCAATTAACCAATTAACACCATATGTACTACCGTTTTCCTCATCTGCTACAAAAAGGAGTTTTATTGTATATCTGGGAGTGATATTGTTCTCTACAAAATAAAGTGCCGCAAAAACTGCTGAGGTAAGTCCCTGTTGATTATCTTCACATCCTCTTCCAAAAAGCTTTGAACCCTTTTTAACGCACTGCCAAGGATTGGTATTCCATGCTGAAAGGTCTCCTGGAGGTACTACATCAAGGTGTGCCATAATCCAAATAGCTTGCTTCTCCAAACCCTGAACGGTCACTACAATACTCGGACGAACTCCTGACGTTACTCTTTTATCTGGGGCATTATAAACATCGATATTGTCAAATCCCCTCTTTATAAGCCAATCTTTAAGTGCATTGGCTTTTTTGAGTTCCCCATCACCATTATTTTCAGGAGCCAATGCAGGGATTGAGGTTAGTAACTCCTGCAGTTCAATCATTCCGTCTGCATTATCATCCATAAAACGTTTAATTCCAGCTATTGTTTCCATAATTCTATTATAAAATAGCTAATATTAAAATATAACTAAAAAAAAATAATTTTCTAAAGGGTTGAATATATTTATTCCTCTTCAATCCATTCTTTTACTTTTGAAATATCTCCCATTATTCTCATACCTTTTTTAAAGTTGAGTTCCGGGTATGCATCTTCCAAATCTTTTACACATTTATCAATTCCTGATCCACCTGAAGTACAGAATGCTTTAATAGTTTTTCCAGTTAAATCAACACTTTCAATGAATGTGTTAATTATTGTAGGTGCAGTTACCACCATACTGGAAAACCAATAACAATAGTATCATATTCACTCACATCACAAGCGCTTTTAATTGGTGGTCTAAATTCCTTATCGTTCATCTCAATAGTTGAGCGGGATTCTTTGTTTGTCCAATCTAAGTCTTCTGGAGTGTAAATCTCTTCAGGTACAATTTCAAAAATATCATAATTATTCTCGTTTGCTATAGCTTCTGCAACATTTTTTGTTACTCCGCTAGCTGAAAAATAAGCTATTAAAGTTTTCCTTTTATCACCATTTAAAGTATTATATGAAATAATAAATAAATAGTTACCGAAATATGATTTTATATTTATTAAAAAGAGTTAAGATGGTTTTATAATAAAAAAAGTTTTAGGCTAGGAATAACCTAAAACATTATAAATAATTTTATTTTCTACGTGTTATTGGGCAAACCAAACTAAATAAAGCTAAAACTAATAGAACTAATGGATTACCAGTCCTGATGTTAGTAGAAGCTAAAGTATCTGTATTTAAATCTGAATATTCATCATTATATTCAACAATGGAATCATTATTATCATTATTAGATTCATTGTTAGGAATATCAGTTGAATTATCTTCATTAGCAATTACTTTAAATGTTGTATTTGCAAATGATGGATTAAAGTCGATATTTCCTGCAAAATTACCTTCAACACTATAAGTGTCTTTTGATAAACCTGGAATAACAATAGAGCCAATACCATTGACTATTTCAACATTATATTTTTTACCATTGACAGTAATGGTTACTGTTCCTGTAAGGCCAGTTCCATTTTTGTCTTTTAAAATGATATTTATTGTTGCATTTTCTCCATAAGTAATATCATCAGAAGAGATTATCAATTGTGTGTCTTCTTTCATTCTTAATGTTGCAGTTTTAATATCAGTTAAATTTTCTTTAATCCCCATGTTGGTTATATTAACTACTCTGTTTCCACTAGATTCTATACTAAATGGTGCGTAGTATGTACCATTATATAAAGAGTCAGCAGGATAGTTAGTTCCATTAACAACAAATTCTAGATTGTATCCGTATACTAGTTGTCCGTCGATAATTACAACAGCAGTTAAATTAAGATTATCTCCTAAAGCAATACCAATTGTTTCATTGTTCATGATTACAACGGTAGTGTTTGAGTTTATAATAGTTTTGTTTACAAATATTGGAGCATGGGATCCAATGATTTTATAACTATTATTTTCGATTTTAACATCTGCGTTTTCGCCTTCAAAACGGAATACTGAACCATTTACAGCGATATTATCATTAAACACTGAATTATTTATATCTACTGTTACATTGTCTAATGCAGTTACTGCACCACCTGATTTAGCAGAATTATTACTAAATTTAGAATTTGTAATATCTAATTTTCCATTTGTTCCTATTGCCCCTCCACTTTCAGCATTATTGGATTTGAATGTGGAGTTGATTATTGTAGCGTTACTTTCTACATAGTTTGAAACAGCACCACCATAATTGGTAGCATTATTGTGCTCAAATGTTGAATTGATAACAACTAGATTTCCACCATTACGTATAGCGCCGCCTCTATCTCCAGCACTATTGCCTATAAATATTGAATCATATACATCTGTTGTACTATCTGTGAAACTGGATACTGCTCCACCATATTCTACAGCACGATTATCTTCAAATGTAGATTCATATATGCCTAAGTGACCACCATTGTTACGAATAGCTCCTCCTCTACTGGAAGCACTATTGTTTTTGAATGTGGAATTAGTAATAGTGGAATTTGCACTATTTTGATTTGAGATTGCTCCCCCGTAATCCGCTTTATTATTTATGAAATTTGAATCAGAAACATTTAATGCTCCTTCAGTATATAATGCTCCTCCTCTTTCACCAGCAGTGTTATTATTGAAATTAGATTCAATAACGGTAGTTTCTGCACCAGCAAAACTTGAGACCGCACCACCATATTCTGCTACAGCACGGTTATTCTCAAATGTAGATCCATTTATAGTTAAGTATCCAGCATTA
>NZ_JBNMGD010000049.1:0-9561 GCF_050872065.1 Methanobrevibacter sp. | reverse complement strand
TTCAAAAAACAATGCCAAAATCAAGAAAACGAACATTCAAGACTAAACGAGGCGTTTTAAAACGAATCTATCGCAGGGATCTCATTTGGAATGACAATCGCAAAAAGGATTTTGAAAATCAACAAAGTTTTTGAAAGAGTCCATTAAACTATTATATCAATATTTATATAATTATAATAACAAACTATTAATTGACTTTATATCATTACCATTCATGATATATTATTAATAAAAAGGATATGATTATATGTCTGTAAGTTTTGATTAAAAGAGCAACAGTATTTTTATTTATAAAATGGACGACTTTATTTCCAATGACAAGGGCGAAAAGTACGAGATATAACCATTCAATAACCCTCTAGTTCAAGATGAAAATATTAAAATTGCAATATTAATACCTAACGAAGACAATACCGATTTTATTTATCAATATATAAACCCAAAATTAGCAGAATATTTTAATCTTAGCGCTGAAGACTTTTTTGGAAGAAGTACTAATATACTTTTTGGAAAATTAAGAAATAAGATATATCGCATTTTTAAGGAAGTTTATGAAACACACCAAAAAGACATCATGCATATAAACTATTATCAAGAAAATGAATTAAAATTTCGTCTTAAACTCAATATTACATTTATTGAAGAAGGTTATTTGTTAGTTACTGCAGAAGACACTAGTGCTGAAATCCATATTAAGGAATTACATAGTTTCAGTAAGTCATCAACATACATACAAAAAAGTAAAAAATATGGAATTGGGACTAAATTTGAAAATGGATTTTACATTTGGAGTGATGGATTATACAAAATTATTGACCGAAAACCATTATCATATGATAAAATGCATAATATTATATATGAACTCATTATTCCAGAAGAAAGGGCGAAACTTGAAAAATTCAAACAAAACTTAATAGACCATCCTGAAAAGTCATGTAAAGATTATTTTAAAATATTGACAAATTCAAATAAAACCAAAACTATTCTTTTAGATATTAAAAAAATATTTGAAAATAATCATCTTAAAAAGACAGCAATAATTGTTCATGATGTTACAGAGGAACTTGAAACCGAAAAAAAGATATAATATTTTAAATGACTTAAACTCCTTTATTTATAACAATTTGAATATTGCTAGTTTTATTATCAGTTATGAAACTAATTATTATTATGCTTCAAAAAATATAAGTGAAATGTTTCATTTATCTAAAAAACATCCTAAATTAATGCTCTATGACCTTCTTAATAACATTATTGATACTGAATTTAAATCAATGCGTGAACAAATTCATAATAATGAAATAAGTTTAATTGATGGAATTTATGACTACAAATCACCAATTTATGATAAAGTTCAAAAAATACAGATTACATATTTCAAAAGAGAATATAATGGAGAAACATATTACGTTGGTGGAATGCGAGATATTACTCAAGAGATTGAAAAAGAAAATAAAATATTAGCTGCAAATAAAAATATGGAACTATTAATTAATGAATCCAATCATAGAATTAAAAATAATTTAAATTTATTACTTAGATTCATTTCACTGGAAGAAAAATTCCATAAACAACCTGCAAAAATTATAGATAATCTCATAGGAAGAATTAACTCATTAGTTCTTTTGCATGAAAAATTAAGTTACACAGAAAATAACTATGATGTTAATGCAGTCGAATCATTCAAAAAAATGACTGAAGATTTATATTATACTTTTAATGAACAATCTTCCGAGATTACATTTAAATTTGATGAATACGAAGAATTCAAACTTCCTAATGATAAAATGACACCTGTATTACTAATACTAAACGAAATAGTAACTAATACCTTTAAATATGCTTATACAAGTGAAAATAATGAGAATGAAATATATTCATATATTAAAAAAGAAGATAATATCTGTGAATGTTTCATCAAAGACAACGGAAAAGGATACCCTGAAGGATTTGATCCAAAAAAATCTACTGGATTAGGATGGCTAGTTATCACTTCACTTATAACACAATTAAATGGAGAATTCGAAATATATAATGATAATGGAGCATGCTTTATATTAAGGTTCCCAATTAATGAATGAAAAAAATAGTTTAATTGAAGAAATAATTATTTAATTATTTCAACAATCATATCCAAGTTTTCGGACTGTAGGATATCTACTTTCTTACCAGATGCTCCTACAATCTCTTTTTTAATATTTAACATATCTGCAGGAACTACAATATCCTCAACTACAATTTCTTGAGAATCATCTAAAACACTAGCAATCTCATCAATATCTGTTGATTTTAAATAACCAATGATTTTACCAGCATCACCTTTGAATGTTGGTCCTATTTGAGACATATCCGGTTCAACTTCAATGATTTTTTCATGGACTTCAGGTTTTCCTGAACTGATAGTTAAATCATTAATTTTTAAAGTACCTTTAATATCTTCATCAAACATGTTAAATACATCAACTAAATCACTATCAGAAGTATATACATTTACTTCACTTAACTCAGCATTTAATGGGATTTTTGATGCTGATTTGAATCTTCTAACTTCATCAATTAATTCAATGGTAGTTTCACCTTTAATTTCCATCTCTTCACTGATTAATTCTTCATTTACTTCAGGCCAAGAAGTAGTATGGATAGATTGATTATCAAAGTACTGATAAACTTCTTCTACAAAGAAAGGTATAATTGGAGATAGCAATTTCAAGGATGTTTCAATTACACACCTTAAAGTGTATTTAGCAGCTTTTCTTGATTCATCAGACACATCATTATATAATCTATATTTTACAGCTTCAATATACTCATCACAGAAATCATGCCAGAAGAATTTTTCAATTAATCCAATTGTGTCTGCAAAATTGTAATTTGCAAATGCATTATCAACACGTTTATTTAGATTATTAAGTTTGGATAAAATCCACATGTCAAGTGGTCCTAATTCATCTTTGACTTCATCATATGATACTTCTTCATCGAAAATTTGCATACTGATAAATCTAAATGCATTCCAGAATTTTCTTATAAATCTGTATCCATGTTTGATTTCTTTCCAATCAAATATTACATCTGATCCAGGTACGCTGTTTGCAGCCCATGTTCTAAGTGCATCTGCACCATATTGCTCAATAACTTCTTCAGGGCCGATTACATTTCCTCTAGATTTACTCATTTTGTATCCATCTTCACCAAATACCATACCATTAATTACAACATCAGAGAATGGTTTTTGATCAGTTAAAGCAAGGCATCTAAGTGTGGTGTAAAATGTCCATGTACGGATAATATCATGTCCTTGTGGACGTATATTTGCTGGGAAATGATTGACATAGTCCTCATTAGGCCAACCTGCAATAGATAATGGAGAAATAGATGAATCCATCCATGTATCAAGAACATCTTCTTCAGGAATAAATTCTTCACATCCACATTCACATGCATGTTTTGGTTTATCTTGAGTTGGATCAATTGGTAAATCTTCAACATCAGGTAAAATAACTTTTCCACAATCTTTACAGTACCATACAGGAATTGGAGTTGCAAAAATTCTTTGTCTTGAAATACACCAGTCCCATTCCATTGAATCTGCCCAGTTTAGCATACGAGATTTCATATGTTCTGGCATCCAATTCATTTCATCTGCAGCATCCTTGGTTTTTTGGATTAATTCTCTTACAGCTACAAACCATTGTTTTTTGACAAGAATTTCAATAGGAGTTTTACACCTCCAACATTGCCCTACATTCTGATCAACTTGTTCTTGTTTTAATAAGTAACCTTCAGCATCTAAATCAGAAATGGTTTGCTTTTTACAGGTTTGTAAGTCCATTCCAGCATATCTACCAGCAGCATCAGTTAATTTACCAGTTTCATCAATAGCATCAATAATTTCTAAATTATATTTATTTACCCAACTTACGTCAGTTTTATCCCCAAAAGTACAAATCATTACTGCACCAGTACCAAATTCAGGATCTACTTCTTCATCTGCAATTATCTTTACTTTTTGATGAGATAAAGGAACTTCCACATATTTACCTAAAAGATGAGCATATCTTTCATCATCTGGGTGAATTACAACAGCTACACAAGCAGACATTAATTCAGGCCTTGTAGTTGCAATTAATATACCTTCATCTTTTGGGTCAGCTTGTTTACCTGAAGCTTGTGAAGATACAATATCTTCATAAGAATCTTCAACAGCTGGTGGGAAGTTAACATAGTTTAAAAATGTAGTATTATCACTGTATTCAACTTCTGCAAAAGCAATAGCTGTTTCACAACGAGGACACCAGTTTACTGGATGAATACCTTGGTAAATCAATCCTTCATTATACATTTTTAAGAATGAATATTGAGTTCTTCTCATATATTCTGGAGTCATAGTAATGAATTCACGATTCCAATCTTGTGAAAACCCATTGATTTCATTTGTGATTTCATACTAGCAATATTTTTAGTAGTTAAATCAACACAATATTCTCTAAATTTAGCTCTAGAAACATCGTTTTTCTTGATTCCATGAGTTTCTTCAACTTTAACTTCAGTTGGAAGACCATGACAATCCCATCCTTGTGGGAATAATACATCATAACCTTTCAATCTTCTGTATCTTGCATTCATATCAATATAAACCCAATTTAAAACATGACCTAAATGAATAAGTCCTGTTGGGTATGGTGGGGGAGTATCAATTATGTATCTAGGACGAGATCCATCTCCAATATATTTATAGATGTCTTCATCTTCCCATTTTTTCTCCCAAAATTTTTCTCTTTTAAAATCATAGTCTTTAGGGATTTCTTCATTTGACATACATTTTCTCCTAATATAATATTGAATTATAATACTATCAATTATGTATTTTATTATTTAAAAAACTTTCATAATACATTAAAAAAAATAGCTTAATAGGTAACTATATTATATAATAAAACTAAAATATTATTATTATCAATTAAAAGGACTGTAAGGAAAATGCAAATGATTTGGTTTTATGTTGCCGTTGTTTTAGCAATAAGTGATATATTACACACTACATTAATGTGGAAAGTTTTAAATAACTTTTATATTCTGTTAGGAGTATTTATTCAGCAATCTACCCATTCTTCATGGCAGACTTGGCTAATTCATGAAACAATGGAAGCAGCATTCCATTTTGTCATCTTATCGGTTGTTTTCTTAAATCCAATTATCGGATTATTAGCAGCCCTTATTCATTTTATAATAGATATATGCCATACAGTATTACTACCTGATATGGGTGAATTAGAACATAGAGCTCTTCATTTTGTTATTGAATCTCTATTCTTTATGATAATATATGGATTATAAAACTATGGAGCTATTTAAATGCCAGTTATTACATTCAAATATCAAGATTTAAAAGATTTAGGAATAGATATGGAAAAAGACGAATTAATCGATACTTTACCAATGATGTCTAGTGATATTGAAGACTTTGATGATGAAGAAATTAAAGTAGAATTCTTCCCAAACAGACCCGACAATCTATCTGTTGAAGGAGTAGCTAGATCATTTAAGGGATTCATTGGACAAGAAGTGGGTTTTCCAGACTACAAAGTTGAAGAATCTGGCGAATATGTTACTGTAGACAATGATGTTGCAGCAATTAGACCATACATCGGTTTTGCTAAAATAGATAATGTCGATTTTTCAGGAGATAAATTAAAATACATCATGGATTTCCAAGAAAACCTCCATTGGGTTATTGGAAGAGACAGAAAAAAAGTAGCTATTGGTATCCATAATGCAGATGCAGTAAACGGACCATTCAAATATATTGCTACTCCAAAAGATGAAAATGCATTTGTCCCTCTTGAGAAAGACAGCAAAATGACTCCTCATGAAATATTAACTGAACATGATAAAGGAAAAGATTATGCTCATTTAATTGAAGATTTTGACAAATACCCATTGATTCTTGATAAAGATGACAATGTATTATCCATGCCTCCAATTATTAACGGGGAATTGACTAAAATCAAAGAAGACACTCACAACATTATTGTTGACGTAACCGGTACTGATGAAAAAGCCGTTAATCAGTCTTTAAACATTATCTGTTCATCCTTTGCAGAAGTAGGTGGTCAAATTAAGTCTATGGAAGTTAAATATGAAGATAAAATAATAATAACTCCTGATTTGACTCCTCAAGAAATGAATGTTCATGTAGATACTGCTAATGAATTGATTGGTGGAACTAATTTAACTTCACAGGATATTAAAGAATTATTATTAAAAGCACGTTTTGATGCTGAAATAATCAGTGAAAATGAAGTTAAAGCAATAATACCTTCATACAGAGTAGATATTTTACATGAAGTGGATATTGTTGAAAATATTGCAGTACAATATCATATTAATGATGTAGTTGCTAAACTCCCTGATATTAATACAGTAGCTTATGAAGACAACTGGTTTAAAGCAGAAAGTACCATTCGTGAGGTAATGATTGCAATGGGCTTCCAAGAAGTAATGAGTTTAATGTTAACCAATGAAGAAGCACATTATAAAAAAATGAACCAAGAAGAAAAGCCTCATGTTCAAGTTGCAAGACCAATTACAATTGATAGAACCATGATTAGAACCAGTTTAATCAACTCACTTATAGAATTCTTAGAAGACAATAAACATGAAGACTTACCTCAAAAAATATTCGAAATAGGAGATGTTTTATACTTAGATGAAACTAAAGAAAATAAAACAGTTCCTTCTAAAAAACTAGCAGCACTCGTTTGTCACTCAACTGCTAACTTTACTGAAATTAAATCCATTATGAGTAGTGTTTTATCAAATTTAGGATATACTATGGAAATTACAGACAGTGAAAATAAAACTTTCATTGAAGGAAGAGTAGCTGATGTAACAGGAGTAGCTCAAAAAGGTACAGTCAAAGGATTCTTTGGTGAAGTATCACCGGAGGTTATTACAAACTTTAACTTAGATTACCCAGTAATTGCATTTGAAATAGAATTTATTAACAAATAAATTCTTTAATTCTTTTTTTTAATACCATAATTTTCTCATTTAAGTTCCATTTGATAATAATTACTCAGTTTCGGTGTAACATCATAATTATTAAAAATTAGTATCAAAATAAATAAAATAATTACAATAACCATTAAAATGATTAGCCATTTATTCAATTATTCACCAAGCATTGTCAAAGATATTGTTCTATTGTGTCTTGGTCCATCTAATTCTATGAAAAATACTGATTGCCAAGTGCCTAAATCAAGTTTCGCATTTTTTATAGGTAAACATTCGCTTGATGAAAGTGAAAATGACTTTAAATGTGACCTTGCATTACTGCCAATTGTATCATGAGAATAGCTAAATTTATCTGAAACTATATTATCAAGACAGAATTCTAAATCACCTAACAATCCCTCTTCATTTTCATTAACAACAATAGCAAAAGTAGAATGCTTTGAAAAAATAGATATAATTCCCTCATCGATATCAATCAATTCATCAATTTTAGAAGTAATATCAATGATTTCAAAGCTTTTATTAGTATTTATTTTTAAAGAATCAAATTTAATAGTCATTAAATATAGTTTGTTAAAACTTGTTAATAAATAAAAAAAATAAAAAGAAAGTTTAATCTTCTATTTCGGGTTTTCTCCAATACCCATAAATAATCATTACCATAAGTGAAACAATGCTTAATACTATGAGACCTGAAGTGTCAGTAATTTCTTTTGAAATTTTACTTGCAGGAACTACTTCATATACTTCTCCTTCTTCAGATTGTTCGCCTTCACTGGAATCTCCAGCATTAGCATCACCATTAGTCAAAGCACTATCACCATTATCTGATGAATCTTGATATACTCCAGAAGCATTTGTACCATAAATCCCAGAATTCATGGAATTTGCAAAATGAGCACTTTTTGAACTTCCATTCTCAGAATTTTCCCCTTTTGAAGCACCCTCACCATTAGCTAGAGAATCATCAGGTTTTATTCCTGAGTTTCCATGATTACCATTCTGTGATGTTGATGTTGAATCAGAACCATCATTTTTATCACTAGATGCTGTTTTATAAGTATATTTAACAGGTTTACCACCAATCATTACTTCAACTTCATATTCAGTGTCTGGATCAAGATTTGCATCAATTATAGCTTTACCATTTACAAATTTTGCAGTATATTGGTTTCCATTAATATTAACCTTTGTATCAAAAGTACCAAACTCATTGACTTCTTTTCCATTAGTATCATACATTTGAAGACCAATACCATTTTTAACTGAAAAAGTTCCCATTTTCATGATACCTGCAAGAAGCATAGGGCAGACAAATGTATTTGCATCATCAGTTGAATCAAACCAATTATCACCCAGTTTAAATACTGGTAAATCAGGATTATTTTTAGCTTGGTATCCTTCATTATGAGTTAAAACATTATATTTAACTTCCAATCTTGAAGGGTTTCCTTCTTTTGCTGTTTTAAAATCAGCTCCAAACAATAACCCATTACCTGATTCAAATGCACCCAATTCATAATCAGTATTACGCCTATTTTTAGTAAAAGTATTTGCGTTAATAACATCATAACTTGAAATTGAGTTTATATAAATACCATTAGGATTTTCATAAGCCAAATTGTATTTGATTATATTTCCAGTAGTTTTATTAAACAATGAGATTCCATTAAAGTTATTGTGATGTACAGTATTATTAGTTATATTACAATAATAAATATTTGAAAGATGTATCCCTGATCTTTTAGTATAAGAAACAGTATTTTTAGAAATTGTTGACTTTTTGACATTTTCTAAATGAATTCCATTACCATTAACTTTTGAAATATTATTAGATAATATACCCACATTACTTGAGTTTTTAACTAAAACACCTGTTTTTCCATTTTGAATACCGACATTCCTGATTGTTGTATTATCTGACGAATCAACAACAATACCATAATCACTATTGGATATAATAGTTAATCCTGATAATATACTTCCACAGCTATGAGATGTGAAATAAAACCCGAAAGAATTGCTTAATCCTAAATTTTTCGCTTTATCACTTATTTGGTTTGAAGTATGGATTTTTGAATTCGTATTGGAAACAATGTCCAATTTCTTATCAACAACTAAAGAAATATTATTATATTCCCTACTAGTAAATACAAATTTATCCCCATCTTGTGCATTATCAAACATTGTCTGGATTTCATCATTAGACAAATCTGAACTTATTTGATAAGTTGAACCAATAGTAGTATTATCTGCTACTGCATCACTTGCACTAACCGTCGAAATGACACATAAAGCAATAACACATATGAATAAAACATTTAAGGATTTATTCATATCAATCCTCCTATATACATTTAAAATCAATAAACATCAAATAAAATAATTTAAACTAATATGAAATTATTTTAATATTGATTAAAATTTAATACTCAAATCACCCAAATTACCATTAAAAAAGAATGAAATGTATTAATATTCATATTGATTTTATAATATACAATTTATTTCTAAAGACTATATAAATTTTATTGAAAAAAGGAT
>NZ_JBNMGD010000089.1:0-1942 GCF_050872065.1 Methanobrevibacter sp. | reverse complement strand
TTCTAAAGCATTACATTTAGATTATTCCAATATACAGATAACATCTAATAGATTAAGAATAATCTTCAAACTTCAAGAATCTCACAAACTTCAAAAATATAGCTTAAAATTGATGTATTTAAATTTGAGCAAAGGGGTAGTACAGGTATGGATTTTAAAACTTCAATATTTTGGGTTGTTTTTGATGTGTTTTAATTTGTGATTAATTGGATATTCTGATTTAAAATTAACAACAAAAAAAAATATATTTAAATTTGATTAATTTATAAATAATTTTGAGGATCTACTTCTTCTGCTTCAGCTGGCTCTGCCTCAAGATCAGGTTTATAGATTTCTAAATATTCAGGCTTCAATTTATAAACTTCTCGTTTCTTACCATCAGAAAATGGTAAAGATGTTCTATGTAACCTACCTTCTTTATTAGATATACAGACATCTTTAAGTTTGAGTTTAAATCTATCTAATTTCTTCTTATCAGGATCAAAATTAACAAATACATCATAAATCTGCTTCCATTCACTATATGTTATTCCAACTGTAAATCTATTGTAATTTTCAACAATAAATTGTTCAACATCAGATCTACAAGCTTCAATTAAATGTTTCTTAGCACCTGTTAATGGAATAACAGTTGGATCAAATTTAGAGATATCTCTATTCAAGAAGAACGTCATCAAGTTACTGTAGAATGATTCTGGAAGATTATGCAGATCTTTCAATAACTGATTATCATATTTATATTTACCATTAACATTTAGAACCAAATATCGTCTATCATCAGGAGGAACAATAATTGGTTTTGCATGATTAGATATAAATATTAAATTTGATACATTTTCAGGCCATCTATTTGGTTGAAATTTTTCACCTATTCTAACTCTTGGATCTGTAATTAATGATTTTAATGCATCCATATCTTGAAGATAAGCATCTTTAGATGATTTCATTTCATTCAAAACTATTAAAATTTTATGTTCAATAGCAGAATTGAAATTTCCAACTACAGCATTCAAATCATTAATATTTCCATTGGAATAACCAATAAATAATTGAGCAAGAATATCAGTAAATGTATTTTTACCTGCTCCTTGAACACCTTTCATAACTATAGATGTCATATTTCTTTTTCCTGGATTTTGAGCAATATTAGCAATCCAATTAAGAATATAATTATAAACTTCTTCATCAGAATCAGAGATTACTTCATAAATCAGTTTTAAATAATTCTCAATTTCACTCATATCACATTCAGGAAGTTTTTGATATCTATAACCATGGAAGAACGAAATTAAATTTAATGGTTCTCCAAATACATCAAGTTCTGGTTCTGAAGTATCCAAATTAAAAGCTATATCATCAAAAGATAATAAATGTTGATATTCTATGAATGCATCCCAGGCAGTATAGAATGTAGTATCTGTTTTAGGATATAAATGAATTGATTTTAATTGTTCTCTTGCTCTTTCAAATGTTACATAATTCCATTTTAAAGTTTTAGTGTTAGGATCAATTCCTTTTTCAATGAAATATTTATCTCCTTCAAGCTTGAATCTATAAACCCTAGATATATCCTTAATGACTTGTTCGAATGTTCTATATTTATGTTTCGTGGCTTTATTAATCAAATTTTTTAATCTAAAATTATCATGAAGATCAAAATCACCAATATCAATAACACCATTCAATGGAAGAACGTTCGTTTTCCAATAATTAGGATTATGATATTTGATGATGTTAAATAAACAACCCATATGTGATTTTTCATCAATAAGTTTGTTGTAAACTTCATCAAAATGTTCCTTTGCTTCAGGAGTTAAAAGATCATTCTCATGAACTTTCGCATATGCAAGATCAATTAAATCTTCATTCAAACAGTTAACCGCTTTACAGAAATGTAATAAAGCAACTTCTTTTTCCATTGATTTTCCTGCATGTGCACAAT
>NZ_JBNMGD010000091.1:0-1592 GCF_050872065.1 Methanobrevibacter sp. | reverse complement strand
GATAAACGCATTAAAAATGAAAATCAATTCAAACAATTATATCATGAATATGATATGAAAACTGAAGAGGAGAATCAAAATAAAATTAATGAAGCTCTGAAACCATTTTCTGATATTTATACTGATTTACCAGTTTCTGAAAAATTCATTGAGAAAGTTATTGATCTTGAAAATGAGAAGAAAATTCATATCAGAATCAATTTGAATGAATCTAAAGAAATGGTTCAAAATATGGTTAATTTCATCAGTAACAGAATTCTCAGATTTATGAATTTCTCTGATAGATTAAAGATTTGTTTTATAACAAATGATGGATCTCATCATTATGAATATTTTAATGTTGACAGTATTAAATATTTATTTGAGAAATTTTCAAATGAAAATTGGGATAAAATTACTGAAGAAATTTGTCCATCAGAAGGTTCTGATAAATTAATTCTTCATATGGATTATAAGAGAATAACTTTCATTGAATTTATTCTTCATAAGAATTCAATTGATAATGAGGGTTATAAAACAAGAGGAGGTTCTTTCTTTAAATATTTAGTTAAATCAAAAACAGATTTATCTAAATTCCAAATCTTTAGAGAATTAAATAAAAAAACTGCTAAATTAATGGATGACCACTGTTTGATTTATGCTCTTAAACAATCTCATGTTGATAATGAGAGAATTTGTAGAGCTAAAGAAATCATTAATCCATGTAATTTTAAAGTTAAAGATTTGGAGGAATTAGGTTCAATATTTAATATCCAATTTAATGTTAAATTTTACAATCATGATAATGATTATAATCAAGTCAGTAATTTTAACACTTATTCTTATCCAGAGAATAAATTAGAAAATCCTGTTAAAATTATTAACTTAATTGTTATTGATGATCATTATATGATTGATGAAAAAGTAAAATTTAACAAGAGATATTTTGAAAATAAAGAAGCCATTAAATCTTTCATTAATGATTTAAGATTAACGAACCCAAATAAAGCTAATAAATATTTTGAAAACAGATATTTATTCAAGAAATTTAAGGGTAAATATATTGAATTCTTTAATGAAGATAAACTTCCTGAATTTTCAATATTTGAAGTGCTTCAAACTCTAAAGAATGCCGGTAAATTTAGAGAAATTAGTGTTTCAGATTATTGGAGTCTCTATGGAAGTATTCGTAAAAACAATTTGGCAAAAATAGAAGAAATTAGAGAACCTAATGAATTTGAAACTAATTTATATAAACCATTTCCAATTGATCTTGAAAAAGTTCTTAAATCTCCTCATAAACAGGAATATCTTGTATTTGCTGATTTTGAAGCCTCTACAAATGGTAAACAACATAATCCATACTGTATTTGTGCAAGAAAATATTCAGTTGATGTTTTCACTGAAATAAATAGAATTTCCGATAAAAATATTGTTACCAATAATAAGTATGAGATTTCTGAAGAATTTGAATCGTTTAGTTCTTATTCTAAAGATTGTGCTGTTGAATTTTTGGAATGGCTCGATAGTAATTCTACTGTTTTCTTCCATAATTTAACTGACGACATCACTTTCTTAGTAAAACACGTAACAACATTTATTTCAAGTTTAAT
>NZ_JBNMGD010000050.1:0-9198 GCF_050872065.1 Methanobrevibacter sp. | reverse complement strand
TTAATGAATTGTGATGATTAAATGAATGATTTAGAAAAAATTGTTTTTAAACATGCTTTATTAAATGCAGCTAAACATAAAGGAAATGCAAATCCTGGTGCTGTAATGGGTTCAATCATGTCAAATGAACCTGAACTTAGAAGTAAAGCAAAGGAAATTGGGCCTTTAGCAGGTAAAATTGTAGCACAAGTAAATGCTTTATCTCCAGATGAGCAAGCTAGTGAAATGGAAAAATTTGGTGTTGAAGTTCAAGAGAAAAAAGCAAAAGCAAAAGAAGTAGGACTTCAAGAACTTCCTGGAACACATGAAAATATTGTATTACGTTTTGCTCCAAATCCAAGTGGACCTTTACATATTGGACACTCAAGAGCAGCTGTTCCAAATGCAGAATATGTTAAAAGACATAATGGTAAATTAATCTTAAGAATTGAAGATACTGATCCAAAAAGAGTATTTGAACCTGCTTATGAAATGATTCCTGAAGATTTAGCATGGTTAGGAATAGAACCTGATGAAATTGTTTACCAATCTGATAGATTTGAAATTTATTATGATTATGCTCGCCAATTAATTGAAAAAGGTGCAGCTTACATGTGTACCTGTGATGGTGCAACTTTTAAAGAACTTAAAGATAATTGCAAACCTTGCCCATGTAGGGATAACAGTGTAGAAGAAAATCTTGCATTATGGGAGAAATTTGACACTATGAAAACTGGTGAAGCAGTACTTAGGGTAAAAACAGATATTAATCATAAAAATCCAGCTATTCGTGATTGGGTTGCAATGAGATTAGTTGATGAAGAACACCCTCGTATGGGAAATAAATATAGAGTATATCCTATGATGAATTTTTCTGTTTCAGTTGATGATCATTTAATGGGCATGACTCATGTTTTAAGAGGAAAAGATCATTTAGCAAACAGTGAAAAGCAAAAATACTTATATGGCCATATGGGATGGGATTTGCCTGAATTTATCCATTATGGAAGGCTTAAAATGGAAGACATTGCACTTAGTACCTCAAAAGCAATGGCAGGAATTGAAGATGGTACCTACAGTGGATGGGATGATCCAAGACTTGGAACTTTAAGAGCTATTGCAAGAAGAGGAATTGATCCAAGAACAATCTATAACTTAATCACTGAAATTGGTGTTAAAATGGCTGATTCTGCAATTAGTTGGAAAAAGATTTATGGATTAAATCGTAATTTTATAGAACCGATTGCAAATAGATATTTCTTCTGTGAAAATCCTGTAAAAATTGAAGTTGATGGTTATGAGGATGGAGAAGTTTCAATAGAAAGACCATTGCATGCAGACCACATGGATAGGGGAAACAGGATATTACCATTTGATGGTAGTGTTTATTTAGCAAAAGAAGATATTGCTAACGGTCTTTTTAGATTAATGGATGCAGTTAATGTTGAAATAAGTGGGGATAATGTAAATTATCATTCAACATCATTTGAAGATGCAAGAGATGCTAAAGCTAGAATTATTCAATGGGTTCCAACTAATGATAATCTTAATGTTAAAATAGTTATGGATGATGCATCAATTAAAACTGGGCTTGGAGAATCTGCTCTTAGTGATTTGAAAGTTGGTGATATTGTCCAATTTGAAAGAGTAGGTTTTGCTCGTTTAGATGAAATTAAAGATGATGAATTAATATTCTATTATGCACATAAATAGTGATAAAATGACTATGTTTAATAATGGTTATGCAACTCTTCAGATTCCTGAAGGCTTTGATCCTGTTAATACTAAAGATGAATTTAATGATTTATATTTGGTAAATGTTAACATTCCAATGTCCATTAAATTTTCAATAACACCTACATTAGTGGGGCTTCCTGATATAAAAGAGGATATTGAAAAGAATATTGAAAATAATCCTAAAATTAATTTAATATTATCTGATTTTATTCCAATAAATGATGATATTTATTATTTAATTATTTCTTCTTTTTCTGATGGTAAAAAAGAGATTAGACGTAATGAATTTTTATATGTCAAAGACAGTAATCTATATATCTTTGAATTTACTTATCCTTATGCTGATAGAGAACTGGATGATTTTTATCTAAATATTATCCGTTCTTTTAAAATTAGTGTTCCAAAATATATTGTGGAAGATGGACAGTATAAATTAAATGAATAATTTAATTTATTACTTTTTTTTAATTTAATTTGTATAAAAAAGGTTGTAAAAAGATATTTAATATATCTTTTTAACATCGGTTGGTTTAATTATAATGTTTTGGCGTCTATACTTAACGGAGATGTCATCACCATTAATAGCATATACTTGACTGGAGTAAGTTTCGCCTAAATGATTGAATATAATTTCATCTCCTTTTTTAAGTACAAATTCATCATTGTTTATTTTTATTTTTATATTGTTTCTTGAAGGTTTACTTTTAATTGTTGAAGTTTTTAATTGTGTATTATCCGATTTTGGAGTATCTCTAATTACTTTAAGTGTTTTAGGTTCGTTTTCTGATTTTAATTCATTATCCACAAATGCTGGTTCAATATCTTCAATAGGATCTATGTAATCGGAATGTGTTTCATTTATAATAGGTTCAAATTCATCATATTCTCTAACATTTCTAATATAATTTTCTTCTTCAGGAATATTTTCTTCGAGGTATTCAGGTTCAACAGTTAATTTTTCTTTAACTTCTTGGAATAATTTAGAACCTTTAATTTTTTTTGTAAATTTGTCTAAATCTTTCCTATAATCTAAATCCATAATTTGCTCATTATCTTCAGATAAATCAGATTCATCATCTTCTGTTTCAGTTATTTTAGTCGGAGTTTTAAGGGTTGGCTCTTTAATTTCTTCAGTAGTATCTAATTGATTATTATCTTCTTCTGCATTCAATAGAACATCAGTGATATTTTTATCTTCAGAAATACTTTCATTTTCTTCTTTTTCTTGATAAGCAGATGAAATTGCTTCTTCAATAGTTTTTTGAGATTTTGAAGGTGTTTCGATTTCTGTTGATGTTTCATCCTCACTATCTTTTTCTTCATTTAATAAACTGCCAATTGTTTCAACTTCGTCATTGGAGGATTCTTCAACACTTTTTTCCTGTTTTTTAATGATAGTTTCTTTAAGTTCAGTTAATTCACTATCTTCTTCTTTTGGCTGTTCTTTTTCACGTTCACTATCTTTTCTTTTGGATTCTTTAATTAATTCATCAATTGTGAATAAATCTTTTAATTCGGTTTTATCGTTTTTATTTTGGTTGATAATATCCCTCTGAATTTGTTTAATTGGTTCTTGAAATTTTTTAACCTCATTCCCATAATCTATGAGAACTTGATTTTTGGATTCATATTCATAAGTAGGATTATTGTTAACTTCTGGAACAATATAACCCCCATAATTTTCCGGAGTACGTTGTTGGCTTCCGTATAATGATTTGGTATTTTGGGTTGATTTTGAAGATAAACTATTGCTGAAGGTGCTTGAATCGATTTTTTCTTTTTTTTGGGATGCCTTTTCATTTATGCTCTTTGCACTTGGAATTATTGATCCTTCGTCATGTTCGAGTTCGTCACTTTTGTAGTGTAATTTAACTAATATGCAAGCAATTACACAAATTATTGCAATAGTTATCCAGATTAATATGGTGATTTCATTCATTTTTTCAACCCTAATTTTTAATAATATTATTTAATATGTTATTTATTAATTTAAATAGTTTTATATTTAGTAATATTTCCAAATATATTTGTTTAATTTTAAAATTAGTAATTCTAATTTAATTGATAAAATATTTATTGTTTTATTTGGGAGTATTTTTTAAAAAAAACTTTATTTTTAGGTTTTTGTGACTATTAAATCATATTTTTTCACAAATAGCAAGTTTCACTTTGAATTATTTAAACAATTAATATTATATATACTTAAAATAAAATATAAATTAGTTTAATATTTTATTATGAGGAATAATTATGGTTGTTAAAATTAATGAAAATTATCTTAAATTAAAAAGCAGTTATCTTTTTGTTGAAGTGGCTAGAAGGGAAGCAGAATTTGTAAAAAATAACCCTGATGCTGATGTTATTAAAATGGGTATTGGGGATGTTACAAAACCATTAGTGCCATCAGTTACTAAAGCATTCAAAGATGCTGTTGATGAAATGGGAAATGCTGATACTTTCAGAGGTTATGGTCCAGAACAAGGATATGACTTTTTAGCAGAATCTATTGCAAAAGATTATGAAAAATATGGAGTAGATCTTGACGTATCAGAAATTTTCATTAGTGATGGAGCTAAATGTGACACAGGGAATATTCAAGAAATTTTCGCAATTGATAATAAAATTGCTGTAACCGATCCGGTTTATACTGTTTATGTTGATACTAATGTAATGGCAGGAAGAACTGGTGAAATGAAAGATGGTATGTATGAAGGATTGACTTACCTTAAATGTAATGCTGAAAATGGATTTGTCCCAGAATTACCATCCGAACCTGTTGATATCATTTATTTATGTTATCCAAATAATCCAACTGGTACTACATTAACCAAAGATCAATTAAAAGTATTTGTTGATTATGCAAAGGAAAACAAAGCTATTATTTTATTTGACGCTGCTTATGAAGCATTTATCAATGAAGAAAATGTTCCTCATTCTATTTATGAAATTGAAGGTGCAAAAGAAGTTGCTATTGAATTTAAAAGTTTTTCAAAAACTGCAGGATTTACTGGAACTCGTTGTGCATTCACAGTGGTACCTAAACAGTTGATTGTAGATGACAGTGAAGGTAATGCAGTAGAAATTAACTCATTATGGAATAGAAGACAAACCACTAAATTTAATGGTGTTTCATATCCTGTACAAAAAGCAGCACAAGCAACTTACTCTCCAGAAGGTCAAAAAGAAATTAAAGAGGTTATTGACTATTACATGGAAAATGCAAAAGTCATCCGTGAAAGTTTATCTGATTTAGGTTTAGAAGTTTATGGAGGAATCAGTTCACCGTATATATGGGTTAAAGCTCCAAATAATATGGAATCATGGGATTTCTTTGATTTATTATTAAATGAAGCTAATGTGATTGGAACTCCAGGTTCAGGATTTGGTCCAAGTGGTGAAGGTTATTTAAGACTCACTGCATTTAATACATTAGAAAATACTAAAGAAGCAATGGATAGAATTTCAAAATTAGAATTTTAGGTGTTTAATTTGAAAAAAATAGGAAAACCAGTGGAAATCGAAGAAGGAGATTCATTTAAAGCAATCTTATCAAAATATGGTGCACTAGCACTTGATAAACAGGAAAATTTAGCTGAATTAATTGGTGAAACAGTTGGTGAGTTAGATATTGAAAATTCCATTATTTCTTTTGATGATATTAGGATGCCTGTTCAAGTTTTAGGTTTTTACTCACAGGATGCAGATCAATGGTCTTGGGCATGGAATTGTGAAGAAATATTCGGTGAGAATTTAATTGAATCTGCAATAGAAGTTAAAAAACTTGGAGATAAATTTGATATTCCTGAGTTTAATTCACCATTGATTAACACTGATTATGATCATTGTCATCATATTGCAATGACTGCAACAGCTATACTTGGATTTGATGGTTATTATGCAGTTTCAGAAGATGGATTGGATATTTTTGTAGCTATTAAATCTGATTTAATTAAAGAGAATAATGCTGTTAAAAAATTCAGAGATACTTTTTATACTTTCCAAAAGAACTTTAAAATATATCCTAGAATGGCTTTTGAATCATATACTAAACTTAAAGGATATGGTTTTAAACCACATGATGATTTTTATTTAGCTAAAATTGGTGAATCTCGCGTTATGGCCGGATTTACTGAAAGAGGGAATGTAACACGTATTTTGATGTTTGGTGAAGATGAACAGTGATACTATGAATCAGGATTTAGTTGATGAATTAGAATATATGAAAGAGTTACTCGCTAAATCTGGTTTTTTTGATAGTGAAGAAATATTGGAGATATTGGAAGATCAATTTATTGATGAAGAAATTGATTTTTCAAAATATTCTTTTTCTTTAAATAATTTCTCCAATGAAAATTTTTCTAAATTGGAAAATGCTTTTTCTAGTTTAGCTAGTGAAAAAATTGTTGCTATTCATAATTGTGGTTATGATGTTAGTGAAGGAGTAAATGATGCATTTGAATTATATGTTCATTTGCAAAATAATAAACTTCTAGCTGATGGTTTTTGTTTTTATACTTTTGAAGATATTGAAGAAGCTATTTGTGAAGGTAAATTGAGAATAACCTTTGGTGATTTTGAAAATAATGAAGAAAAAGCATTAGAAATTGGTAAAATCGTTTATAAATATTTAAAAGAAGAAAATTTTAGTATTGAATGGGATGGAACAATTAATAATCAAATTGAAATCAATCCTTTTAAATGGGATAAATCATATAATTCCGAAAAAGAATATGAAATTGAAGGAGCATTTGAAGTTTTTATTAAAAATTAGGTGTTAAAATGAATAGAAGATCTTTAAAATTAATTCGTGAAGTTATTATTAACTCTGGTAAATGGTCTTCAATTGAAATATCCCAGGATTCAATTTATTTACAATTTAGAGATGTTGAACTTGGAATCCCAAAATTTGATGAAGATTTCTCGCTGGTTGTTAGATTTGCTATGGATTCGTTTTTCACAGTATTCTATAATAATATTTGGGATATTGACTTTTTATCAAAGTATGATTTTAAAAACAAGTTATTGAGTGAGGAAGTAGCATTCAATGTTAAGGACATTAAATTCGTTGATTTTGAATATTTAAATAGATTTTTCACTAAATATAAAAAAGAAAAGTCAATTTCTGTTGTTGATGAGTTTAACATTCATAATATCACCCATGATTTCTTTATGTTAGTTGAAACTGATGAAATAGCTATTGTTGTTGGTGGAAATCAAATGGACTTCTTCTCACCATTTGAAAGATTAGATGATGCATCACTTCGTGAACTCTCAAATCAATGGATGCTTTACTTTTTAAAATATCATCAAAAAAGAAATATTATTAGAGATCCGATGTGTGAAAATCATCCACTAAAATTATAATGATTATAGTCTCTTATGAGACTATTGAAAACTAATTTTTATTTTATTTTTATTAATAGTGAAGAATAAAAAGTAATGTTTTTTTTTAAGTCTAGTTATTCATTATTTCTCATCTTCAATAGCTATGGCTTCTTTTTCCCCACCGACATGTTCGGTTTTAGCCCATTTTCTTTCTTTTCTTGTTATCATGGTTGCCATAGTCATAAAGAACAATGGAATTAAATGATATGAATAAAGATAATATTTAATTATATCTTTAATCAGTTTAATAATTCCAGGTTTTTCTCTTAAAAATGCGATTGTTGTAGCCGGGAAAAATGAAATAAATGAGAGAATTCCCACAATAAATGGTGCATCCATTCTAATAACAGTACTTTGGAAAGTAAGCCATGATAATATATTTATTATTGTTATTATAAACCCGAAAAATATGAGTAAGTTGAAACTGTAAAATGAAATATGTTCAATAATTCCCAATTTTTTTGAAAGGGGTATTTTTGCTTTTAAAATTTCAGGGAAATAAATAAATAATGATTCAAAGTTACCCATAGCCCATCTAATTCTTTGTCTGAATAATGACTTCCAATCAGCAATTGCTTCTTGGTATACTGAACAATCATCACAGAAACGTATTTTTCCACCGTTAAGCATGATTTTGATAGCTAGGTTTAAGTCTTCAGTCACTGCAAAACCATCCCATTTTCCAGAATCTATAATGGATTGTTTTTTAACAAATTGTCCATTTCCACCTAAAAATCCAGTTCTTCTTAGATTATCTTTTGCTATTAATGTATTTGCAAAACTTGAGAATTCTAGATGTTGCATATAGGTTAAATAGTTTTGATCTTTATTAAACATTTTAACTCTTGATTGAACACCATCGATATCTCCTTCAAGATAAGGAATAATTGTTTTTAGGTAATCTGGTTTAATTTGGGTGTCTGCATCAAATACTCCTATAATTTCTCCTTTTGATAATGCTAAACCATCATTTAAAACGAATCCTTTTCCTTTTCCAGATCTTGGAGGATGTCTTGTAATGATTTTAAGGTTAGGAGTATATTCCTTTATGCTTTTTAATATATCGCCAGTTGAATCTGTAGATCCATCATTTATAACAATTATTTCAAATTGTGGTTCGCCATTATAATGATAATCACACTTAGCAACACTATCAACAGTAGATTTTATAGTATATTCTTCGTTATGTGCAGGGATTAAGATACTTATAAAAGGAAGTTCATCTCCATCTTTAAATGCTTCAACTTCAGTTTGCTTTTTAATACTGGCAATTCCGTTTGTAAGCATTGCTGCGGTTGGTATTAATAAAACCCATTGAAGCCATGTTGCATTTTTTGTTAAAAGCGCAGTGATGATTAAAACAATACATGCACCTAAAAGTAAACTTGTATTTGATTTTTCAATTATAAGTTCTTCATTTTTTTCTTTCACTTTATTTTTTGCTGTAATAATATCAAGAGTATTTTGTTGATGTTTTTTTAAGGCGACAGCTATTGTTCTTGCTAGTTCTTCTTTATCAATATCTTTTATCAAAAAATTGTATGGTGAACTTGCCAATACTTCTTCAAGTATCTCATCAGATAGCATTCCCAAAATTACGATATGTGGGATATTATATTTTTCAAGATAGTCTGCAAATTCAGTTAAATTTATATTTTTCTTGATCAGTATCTAGAAGGATTAGACTGGGTGAGTCTTCTGTAATTTTTTGTTTAATATTTTCTTTATTAAAATCAGAACTTAAGAATTCATAGTCATATTCTTCAAGATACTCTTTTATTTCGTTTAATAGAAGTTCATCAGAACTTATAGTTAAAATTTTAGGATGGTTCATGTCCAACTCTAACTGGTTCATATTTTCAGGAATATATTGGGAATTCTTTTGCATATTATTTCCTTTGAGTTGTTGGTTATTGTTATATAAAAATTGAATGTTTTTGTCGTTAAATTTAAGTGTTATGATTTAATATTCCTTTTATTTAAATCCACTTGCTTCATTTAACTTTTTAGCTTCTAATTCTGCTTTTTTAATAGTAATTTGTAGAATTTTGTCTAATTTGTCAATATCATAAGGTTTAGATATAAATCCATATGATC
>NZ_JBNMGD010000004.1:0-49583 GCF_050872065.1 Methanobrevibacter sp. | reverse complement strand
TTTATATATAATATTATATTAATATTGGATTAAAATATATCTAAGCCAAAATAACTCCAATAATTGTTAATGTGCTTGGTGGAAAAAATGATGAGTCAATCAGATTTAGATCTTCAAAACAACATTGAAAAGTTACGGGATAATCTTTTAGATATGAGTTTGAGGAATAATTTATTGAATTTTAGACCTAGAAAAAAGAATGTTGAAATTGTTGATGAGGATATCGCATCATTATATAATATTCTTGTTATCAATGAGCAAAAAATGAAGTTTCTTTCCAATGAAACACTTGATGAAGATGCATTGCTGGATAATACCTGGGATTTCAATGCAACATTGAAAGACACACATACTGATAAGTTTCTTCAGACTAAATATGATCCTGATGAATTGCAAAAGAGATTAACACACATTTATCGTGATAATAGGACAGTTTTGGAAGAACAAGGATACAATGATTTCTTTTTAGCATTAGGTTTCTTAGAATGGAAAGAAATAGGTCATGAAAATGAAATACATAAAGCTCCATTAGTCTTAGTACCTCTTTCTATTGAGAGAAGTTCTGTTTCTCAGCCGTTTACAGTTAATTGGAATGGTGATGAAGTTAGATCAAATTTATCCTTAATTTATAAACTTCAAGAACAAGGTGTTGAAATACCTGATTTTGGGGAATTTGAATCTGAGCAAGATTTAATAGAATATTTTAAAGAAATAGAATCAATCATAGCTAATAAACCCGGTTGGAAAATTTCTAAGGATATTTTTTTATCTAATTTTAATTTTAAAAAGTTTGTAATGTTTAAAGATTTGAATTTAGGCAATTGGTCTGAAATAGAAAATAATTCCATTAAAAATTTATTTTATGTTGATGAACATGATTTTGACTCAGATGAATATGTGGACTTAAATTCTCTTAATACAACTGAAACTTACAATGTGGTAGATGCTGACTCATCACAGCTTGCAGTCTTAGAGGAGGCTAAAAAAGGTAAAAACCTTGTTGTTCAAGGCCCTCCGGGGACAGGTAAATCTCAAACAATTGTTAATTTAATTGCTGAATTAATGGCAAGGGGACAAAAAGTATTATTTGTCAGTGAAAAGAAAGCAGCTTTGGATGTTGTTAAAACAAGATTGGATAGTGTTGGTTTAGGTGAAGGGTGTTTAGAGTTACATGGTAAAAATTCAAATAAAAAAGACTTTTTAAATGAATTAGAACGTACTTTGAAAATTGATTCAGTTGAGCTGTCTGATGTAAGTGATTTTAAACATTTAGATGACATAAAAGGCGATCTTGATGATTATGTTAATACATTACATACAATTTATAAGAAAACAGAATTAACTCCTTTTCAATTAATTGGAATATATGAATATCATGGGCAAAAATTAACTAATGAGCAGCAGGAAATCTTGAAATTAGATAGTGAGGATGTTTCAAAATTAGATAAAGAAAAACGAGGAGAACTAATTAGAAAATTAAATGAAATTGTGGAGTATTATGAGTTAGTATCTCCGGTTTCAGAAAATATTTGGAGAAACACTTCTCCTGAAAATCTGACTTCTCCAGATGTTAAAGAAATAAAAAATCAATTAATAGATTTATTTAATAATTTAAATGAATTTGATGAGTTAACTATTCATGTTCATGAGTTAATTGGGGTCAATAAATTAAACACATTGGAAATTGAACCTTTAATAGATAATTCTAAAATTTTAAGACCTAATTTAAAATTACTAAATGAAAATGATGATTTGGAAAGTATTATTCAAGAAGTATCCACATTCCAAAATAATGCTTTAAATACAAGTATCAAATCATTAGACTTTAACTTGGATTTAGATAGTTTAAAAAATGAAATTGATTTGTTAATAAGGAATATTAATAAATTAAATATAGATATGGATAATGTTAATGAAGATGATTTTGAAAATCTTGAAAACATTATACAGAAAATATCTAACTTCCAAAATAAACTCGGATCGATGGATATAGATGTGTTAAATTTAGATTTAAATGCCTTAAAAAGAGAAATTAATACTTTACAAAATAATATTGATGCATTAAATATTGACGGGGATATTGTTGATAGGGAAGACTTTGATACTATAAGTTCTAATTTTAAATCTAACAAAAATTTTATTGAGGAGTCTAAAATACAAAAAGCACTTGATAATCCTAACCTTGAAATAGAATTTAATGAATTTAAATCTAAGAGAAATTCATTCTTTAAAAAAGTTTTTGATGGTAATTTCAAAAGAATAAAAAAACAATTTAAAAGTTATTATGATTTTGAGGTTGGTGACGATCAAATTGAGAGTGATTTTGAGAAAATAATATCTGTGAATAATAATTTAACAAAATTAAGGAATAAAATTAATTCATATTCTAAATCCAGTATTAATAATGATGATAAGATAATTATTGAGTCAGAAAAGTTATTAGAATGGACCTCAGAACTTGATTCTATAAAATCAAAGTTAGTGTCCTATCAGGTTTCAGTTCAAAAAAAGGAATTAGAAACTAAAATTGACGTGCTTATTGAATTAGAAGTAATGTCACAGGAAATAGAATCAGTAAATGATACTGGAAAATATTTCTTTTCTGATGATTGGAAATTACATAATTCAGATACAAAAATACTGCATGAAAAATTAAGTAAAATCAGACAATATAAAAAATGTTATCATGAATTAATTGACCTTAAAGAATTATTGCTAAGTATTGAATCTAAGGATATTGTTGGAAAATATTATTTCACTGATGATTGGAAATTACATAATTCAGATATAAAAACACTTAATGAAAAATTAAGTAATATTGAACAGTTCAAAAAATATTATGGCTATGGCTATTTTAATGATATTACTATTGAATTCATTGAATCCAATAAATTTAATGAATTAAATGATTATTTGGATGAATTGTCAAATCTTAAAGCAAAAATAATTAAACAATATGACAATATTAATCAAAAATTATATTTTGAGAAGGAACTTGCATTTGATGAAATCGATTCAGCAAATGTTCCATACATGCAAAATACTATTGAATTGTTACTGGAACGTATTGAAAATTTAAATGACTATAGATTGTTTGTCAAGTATTGTAAAGAGTATGGAGATAAATACACTAAACAATTAATTGAATATATAAAAGCAGATAAAATTCGGCCTGATTTGGTTGCAAATTTGTTTTATTATAATTTTGCAAATATAGCATTAAAGGACATTTTTTCTAAGGAGGCTGTATTAGATGAATTTAATTTTAAATTACATGAAGAAAAATTATCTCAATTTAAAAAGTTAGACAAAAATATTATAGAAACAAATAGATATAGAGTTCGTGAAATTTTAGGGGCAAATAGACCTAATATGTCAATAGTTGCTGCACCTAGTTCAGGTTTAGGAATATTATTAAAAGAAATGAACAAAAAAAGAAAAATAAAACCAATTAGAAAAATTTTAACTGAAACTAGTGATGTTATTTCTTCTATTAAACCATGTTTCATGATGTCTCCTTTATCTATTGCCCAATATTTGGATCCTAAAATTTATGAGTCTTACTTTGATTATGTAATTTTTGACGAAGCAAGTCAAGTAAAAATTGAAGACTCACTAGGAGCTATGTTAAGAGGTAAGAGATATATTGTTATAGGGGATACAAAGCAATTACCTCCAACAACTTTCTTTGAAAAAGAATTAGATATTGATGAAGATGAGGAAGAGGGTGTTGCAGATAACATTGAAAGTATTTTGCATTTGTGTAAAAATACCTTTGAAACAAAAATGCTTAAATGGCATTACAGAAGTTACCATGAATCATTAATATCTGTTTCAAATCAAGAATTCTACAACAATGAATTATATGTATTTCCTTCACCTACAAAAGAATCAGAAGATTTAGGTCTTAAATTTGTATATGATCCAACAACAGTCTATAATAGAGGTAGTGGATCAAACAATATTGAAGAAGCAGAAAATATTGTGGAATATGCTTGTGATTGCTTTAGAAAATGGGGAAATTCAAGAAGTTTGGGAATTGCAACATTCAATTTAAAGCAAAGAAATACAATAATGGATATATTAGAAAAGAAATTACAAGAACAACCTGATTTAGAACAATTCTTCAATGAAGATGGTGAAGATGGATTCTTTGTTAAAAATCTTGAAAATATACAAGGGGATGAAAGAGACATCATATTAATCAGTATTGGATATGGTGTAGATCAGAATAATAAATTATCATTAAATTTTGGGCCGTTAAATAAGGAGGGTGGTGAAAGAAGATTAAATGTACTGATTACCAGAGCTAAAAAGCAATGTGTGGTATTTAGTAACTTTAAATCATCTATGATGCATACTACTGAAAGAACACCAAAAGGTGTAGAAGCATTAAAAACATTCCTTTACTATGCTGAAAGTGGTGAATTCCCGGAAAATTATCATACTGGTGAAGATTTCGATTCACCATTTGAAGAAGCAGTGTATAATTTCTTAATAGATGAAGGTTATACTGTTGAAAAACAAGTTGGTTGTGCAGGATACAAAATAGATTTAGCTATTGTTGATAAAGATGATGCAAACAGATATGTTTTAGGAATTGAGTGTGATGGTGCAACATATCATTCCTCACCATTAGCAAGGGACAGGGATCGTCTTAGACAAGAAGTTCTTGAAGGTCTTGGGTGGAAATTCCATAGAATATGGTCTACTGATTGGTACCATGTCAATAAAACTGCAAAAAGAAGATTATTAAAGGCAATAAAAGATGCAATGAAAAATAAGGATAATAAAGTAATTGCTGAGAAATTAGAAAGTAATTTTACGCCTAATGTTGTGGTTAAAACTCAAGAAGATAAAAAACAGGAAGAATTAGGCAAATACTTTGAAGAATATGGTGAATATCGTCCTCGTGGTTCTTCTCCTTCAGCAAATATAGTTAAATTAATAGAAACTAATGGTCCTGTTCATATTGATGAAATTTATGATTGTATGAAAGTATTAACTGGTAGAATAGCAACTAAAAAGTTCAAAAGTGAAATTCGTGAGTTACTTATGTCATTTAAAGATTCTATTAAAAATGATGGGGACTTTTATTTTGAGAAAAATTATAATTTTGAAGAAATGAAAGTTAGAAGAAGAGTTTTACCTAAAATTGAGCGTATATGTCCTAAAGAAATAGAAAAATCGATTATTTACACACTCGAATTACAATATTCCTTATCTAAAGATGACTTAATAAAGGCTGCTTCATCATATTTGGGATTTAAAGCTGTCCGTAAAAATATCAAAGACACATATGAAATGATAATTTCTGATATGAAATCTGACAAAGTTATAAAAGAAACTAATGGAATTATGGAACTGATTAAGTAAGTTAATGGCGTAACATTACATTAGAAGAAGCATCCAGTTTATCAAAGGAGCATAATTGCTCACTTGATAAATAAGTGGATTAAAAATATTCCTTTTTATGAGTTGGATGATGAAAAGCTGTTTAGTAGCGTCTTTAAATTATTCAAACATATTTTTAATGTAAAATATGGAATTTTTAAGTTTAAAAAATTACATAATTTTTTAAAAGAGTTCATTTAATCTATTAAATAAATATATCTTACATTAAATTGTATGCTCATAGGGATAGAGCACATTTGATAACTATTCTTTGTAAATCATATTGCATTATCCATAAATTAATGATAATTCAGGAGATCAATAGGATGTTTAGTATGTTTATTTAGTGTCAGTTGTGGTAAATTCTGGTTCAATGTATTCTGATTCGTCAATTTCATCGTCATCTTTTTTAATATGAGTTTTTAACAAATCACTTATTAATAGTCCTAAATCAGATAATGCTTTGTTAGTTTGGTTACCTTTGCTTAAGTTAAGCACGCGAATACCTTCAGCATCATTTCCTTTTTTAGGGATTATTACCATGGAAACAGGTTCTACTCCAGCACCTGCACCTGATGCATCGCCTTTTTCAGTGCCTAAAATATTTTCTCCTACACCAAATCCAACTCCCATTCTCATCACTGGAATTAAAAGTTTATCTTCGGTTTCAATAGGTTGGCCGACAACATTTTCTATATTGATAAGTTTACGTAATTCTTCGACAGTTGTTTTAATATTTTCAGTCATATCTTCACATCCTAAATTATTATTATCATCTTTATTTTTTTTATTTAATATATCTTATTAAAGGGATATATTTCAAGTGTAACTTTTAACTTATAACTTATAGACATGTATTTCAAGTGTAACTTTTAACTCTTGATTAAAGATATTAGATTATTAATTGATATAACAATTGTTAAAATGTAGTTATAAAAAAATAGAAAACAGAATCATAAGTATGATTCTGTGATAGATGATACACCAGCACCAGCGTCTTCAATTACGCCTAAACCTTTTAAGGTCATGCCAATAGCAGCAAATGTTTGGACTAATTCTTTGTAGGTAATATTTCCCATGTGTCCAATTCTGAAAACATTTCCTTTTAAGTGGTCTTGTCCGCCAGCTAATTCTACACCGTATTTGTCACGCACAGTTCCTCTGAATTGGTCGTCAGTAATTCCTTCAGGCATTTTTACTGCAGTTACAGTTGCAGAGGACACTGCTTCATCAGCAAATAATTCTAAACCTAATGCTTTAACAGCAGTTACACTAGCTTTTGCAGCTTTGTGGTGACGTGCAACTCTTTCTTCAAGTCCTTCTTCCATAATCATATTTAATGCTTCGTTCATTGCATAAGTTAATGATACAGCAGGAGTGTATGGAGTTTGAGGTGGAACTTTGTCTCCACTTTTTCTTGCAGCTTTCATATCTAAATAGAATGTAGGTGAGTCAATTTTATCTGCTGCTGCCCATGCATCGTCACTTAATGTAATAGCTGCCATTCCAGGTGGTGCAGCGATACATTTTTGGGATCCAGTCACACAGACATCAATTCCGAATTTTTCCACATCTACATAATCTCCTCCAAGGGAGGATACAGTATCTACGATGTATAATGCATCGTAATTTTTCATTACTTTACCAATTTCCTCAATAGGTGCAGCTACTCCAGTGGAAGTTTCGTTGTGAATTACAGATACTGCTTTAATATTTTCATCTGCATCTAAGGCTTCTTTAATTGCTTCAGGAGTTACAGCAGTTCCCCATTCCACTGCTAATTCTTGGGTTTCAATTCCATGAGTATTTGCGATTTTCATGAAACGTTCACCGAATTTTCCACCCACTACATTGAGCATTTTTTCTCCAGGAGCAACAGTATTACTAATACCTGCTTCCATAGCTGCAGTTCCAGATCCTGTTAATAAGTAAGCATCATTAGAGGTTTGGAAAAGATCAGCCATTAATTTGTTGGTTTCTGTTAAAATTTCTCCATATTTGGCTCCTCTATGGTTAACAACAGCTTTAGACATTGCAGCAAGCACTCTAGGGTGTACTGTTGTTGGACCTGGAAGCATTAATAAAGTTTCATTCATTAAATTTTCCTCCATCATAAAATATAATTTTCATATAGCTTATTTAAAGCTAATTAAATTTTTAATTTTTATTGTTTTTAAATATTTTGTAGTACATATAATATTATGATGAATTTTTTTAACCAAAATAAAATTGAATACAAACGAATAATTAAATATGTAGTTGGACTATTTATTATGAACATTGGTATAGCTTTTTCAATTAAATCTAATTTAGGTTCAACACCGGTTGTTGCTGTGCCTTATGCTGTGAGTCTCATATCTGGAATTGATCTTGGGATTTGTAATATGGCATTTCAATGCTTTTTGGTTTTAATTGAACTGTTAATTTTAAGAAGAGCATTTCCTCCAAAACATTTCCTACAAGTATTTGTTGGAATACTATTTGGAGCATTTACATCTGTCTCAATGATATTATTAAATGTTATACCTCCAGTTGATAATTTAGTGATACAAATTATCTTTCTGATTTTAGGAATTATCATTTTCATTTGGATTATTCCTTTATGTTCCAACAAATATTGTTCCAGTTGCTGTGGATGGTTTAACACAGGTGATATCAATTTATGCTAATCAGTCATTTGCAAAAACAAAAGTGATGATTGATGTATCAATGATAATTATTTCATTAAGTCTGTCAGTTATATTCAGTTTAACTGATATGAGTGTAGGTATTGGAACAATAATTGCTGCAATGTCTGTTGGAACAATCGTAAAAATAATGAATATGGTTTATGCTAGAATTAGTGGAAGAGAGGCAAATTTAAAGAAAATGTAGTGTTAATATGATAAAAAGGATATCTGCTTTTGTTATTGGATTATTTTTAATGGCAACTGGTGTTGCATTTTCAATAATTTCCCTTCTTGGAACAACGCCGATAAGTTCTATTTCATATTCTCTTGCATTGATTACAAATATTGACATTGGAATTACAACATTTATTTTCAATGCTTCGTTGATTGTAATCCAGTTTATTATTCTGCGCTCAAGATTTCATAAAAAAAGATTGCTTCAGTTCATTAACTGTATACTGTTTGGATATTTCACTGATGTTGCACTTCATTTGGTATCCTTCATACCATTTGACTCATCACCATGGATGTGTACATTATTTCTTATTATAAGTATCTTTTTAACTGCATTTGGGATTTTTGTGTATATGCCAGCTAATATTGCACCTCTTCCGGGGGAAGGATGTGTTGAATCAATCGCAATTGTTACTGGATGGAGATTTTCAACAATTAAAATATGTTTTGATGCATCAATGGTGATAGTGTCATTAATACTGTGTGGATTATTCTATACAAATGTTTTTGGAGCAGTCAATATCGGAACATTCATATCAGCATTTATGGTTGGATTTACTCTAAGGCAAATCAATAATTTATATGAGTATCTAACGGGTAGCAAGATTAATGTTGTGAATAAAGAATAAATTATATTAATAAATTAAAAGCTAAATTATGTTAGTGAGGTTTAAATATGGAATTTGGGCTTTGGGAAAAATATTATAAAGAAATACTTGATGATTTCGGATTTTCAAGGAGTGGAGATGAAAAATCAGCAAAACTTCTTGATGAAATTTTATCAACACAAGGATGTCTTACATTAGATGAGTTATCACAGATAGTAGGTTTTTCAGATAAATTTATAGTATTTGGTGCAGGACCATCTCTAAAAGAGCATGTTCTCATGCTAAAAGAAAATTATGATTTGAAAGATTATGTTTTAGTTGCAGCAGATGGAGCAACAACAGCTATGATTGAAGAGAGGATATCTCCAGATATAGTGTGTACTGATTTGGATGGAAACTTGGATGATATTCTATTAGCAAATATTAAAGGAGCAAATATTGCAATACATGCTCATGGAGATAACATTGACAAAATAGCTAAGCTTCCTTCATTTTTCAATAATGTTATTGGAACAACACAAGCACAGCCTATTGGAAATCTTTACAATTTTGGAGGATTTACTGATGGTGACAGAGCATTATTCTTATGTACCGCTCTTGGAGCATCTGAAATTATACTTGCAGGTATGGATTTTGGAGATAAGGTAACTAAATATTCAAGACCTAATCTTGAAGTAGATGTAGGTACTGCTGATGAGTTTAAAAGGAAAAAATTGTTTTATGCTGAGAAATTCACAAACTGGATAAATGAAAATGAATCAGTTAATGTAGTTAACTTGTTAGAATAATAATAAATAATACTTAAAATAAAATTAGATAGCATGGGAATCGAAGATATTTTAATGCATGATGAAACTTTATTTCAGAATATAAATGCTTTTAATCAGGATTATATGCCTCAAAACTATAATTTTAGAGATACACAAATGGAAGCGATGGCAATATCAATAAGGCCGGCTATGATTGGTGGTCAGCCATCAAGTGCTATTGTTTTAGGTTCACCTGCAACAGGAAAAACAACAGCAATAAGAAAGGTATTTGAGCTAGTTGAAAAAAATACAGAAAAAGTGGTTTGTGTTTACATTAACTGCCAACTTCACACAACTCGTTTTGGAATATTTTCACAAATCTATAAGAAGTTATTTGGACATGTTCCACCTGAAACAGGAGTTCCATTTTCCAGAATTTATGATCAAATCATGCAAAATCTTCAAAAAAATAATAAATCTCTTGTTATAGCATTGGATGATGTTAATTATTTATTCCAATCAAAAACAGCAAATAAAGTATTCTATGATATGCTTAGAGCATATGAAGAATATCCTGGAGTTAAAACAGCTATATTTGCAATATTGTCTGATTTGGAATTTAAATATGCATTTGACAAAAATGTAAACTCAGTATTCATTCCACAGGAAATCCATTTCCCGCTTTATTCCTATTCTGAAATTGAGGATATATTAAGGGACAGGGCAAAAGCAGGATTTTTCCCCGGAGTATTACCTGATGATCTTTTAGAACAAATTGCAATGTATACTCATGAAAATGGAGATTTAAGAGTTGGGATTAATCTTTTAAAATCATGTGGTAATTTTGCAGAAGCAAATGCCAGTCGTGAAATAACTCAGGAGCATTTCGATCAGGCTATTGAATCATTAGTTTCAATTAATGTAGCTGAAACAATAAGGTCATTAAATGATTCAGAACAAGAATTATTAAAAATCATTGCTGATTGGGATGGTGTTTGCAGAGCTGGTGAGTTATCTGAAATGTATAAAGAAAAAACAAATTCCAGTTATGCATCTTTTAATCGTATTTTAGATAAATTAGAATTTGTTAGGTTAGTTGATACTAAATTTACAGGAAAAGGGGTTAGAGGAAATTCTAGAGAAATTATATTGCGTTTTAACCCCAATGAATATATGATTTAACTTTTTCCTGTATGTAATTAATTTCTGTTAACATTAGATTATTGCATGGTAAGCTTGTAATCTAATGTGCAACTAAGGGTTTGGTATTAAAAATAGTAAAATCCATTATATGATGTATGGATTTTGAGCTGCTACAACAGAAATAACAGATAAAAGTAATGCTGCTATTACTACAAGCACTACCATGCAAGATTGAATGTCAATGTTTTTATAGTTGATTTCTTCTTTCAAACTACTTTTTTTTCTTAAATCTACCTGAATTGTGGTGTCATTATTCTCGAACATGTTAATCACTATATTTAAGATTGTTAAATAACTAATATAAAAAAAGAGTAAGAGAGCATTTGAAAAGTAATATTTTTGAGGTAAAATCATGAAAAAATTTGAATATTTTGGAGTAACTGCAGATATAGGCTTTAAAGCATATGGTAAAGATTTAAATGAAGCTTTTGAAAATGCAGGATTAGCTATTTTTAATATAATTTCTGATACTTCTGATATTGAACCAACAAAAGAAATATCATTTGAAATAACCTCGGAAGATAATGTTTCTATGTTATATGATTATCTTGAGGAACTTCTGTTCTATCATGAAGTGGAATTCATGTTATTTTCAGAATTTAATGTTGAAATACTTAATAATTTTTCTTTAAAAGCAACAATAAAAGGGGAAGAAATCAATTGGGAAAAACACACAAGAAAATCTGAAATAAAAGCAATAACGTTCCATAAAATGGAAGTTTCACAATCAAATCCAGTCAAAATTCAAGCTATTGTTGACTTATAATATAAATAATATGAAAATATATTATCTATTATGAGAAGGACTAGAGTCATATCAAGAAATTTTGAAATGGTACTTGGTATTATAGGATCAATTATAGGACTATTATCTGGTTCTATGTTATTATTTTTAGGAGCTATTGAAAGTGTTCCGACTCCGTTTTTAGGATTTGTAGCTATTATTGCATCTTTTTTAGGAATTGCATCAAGTTTCTATGTTAAAAATAATAATGAAGTTGCTGGTGTCGGTTTTATAATTGCAACAATGTTTGTGATTGTTGGATCTGCATATATTAATGAGATAAGTGCAATATTTTTGCTTGTTGCAGGAATATCTTCATTATTTAGAAATTAATCATTACTTTTTTTAGTCATTCTATGTGGCTTGAATTTTAATAGTTTTTTTTTGAGTCATGAATTTTTTCGTTTTATTTTTTCTTTATTTTTAATTTAAAAATTGAAAATATCTTTTAAAAGTATTTTCAAAACATAATAATAAAAATAGACTGATTTTAAATTAATTTATGTCAAAATTAAATTATAGGATAAAAAATGAAAAAATCTAACAAGTTTTTGAAAGAGCTTTTTTTATAATTTAGCAAACTTTATTTATAATATTGTGAATAAAAATTAAAATATAATAATTTTGTGATTTTTATGAGTATTAAAGATGAAATTAAAAAAGTTAGAGATAATGTTTATGAGATTCCAGGATCTTTTAATAAAAAAATGAGAGCTTCTGGAAGATTTTATATTGCTGATGAATATTTCGATGAACTTGAAGAAGGAGCTATTGAACAGATTGTTAATGTAGCTTGCCCTCCGGGAGTTCAAAGATATTCAATTGGACTTCCTGATATTCACTTTGGATACGGATTTCCAATTGGTGGTGTTGCTGCATTTTCATTAAGAAATGGTATCGTATCTCCTGGGGGAGTTGGATTTGATATTAACTGTGGAGTTAGACTAATCAAATCAAATCTAAAAGTTGAAGATATTGGGGATAACTTAGATGAGCTTACTGAAAAGTTATTCCAAAATATTCCATCAGGTGTTGGAAGTAAAGGTAAAATAAGACTGGATGAAAATGAAATCAATTATGTGCTTGATTATGGTGCACAATGGGCTGTGGATAATGGATATGGATGGCCTGAAGATTTGGATGTTTTAGAGGAAAACGGAAGAATGGTTGATGCAGATTCAAGTATAGTGTCTGAAAAAGCTAAAAAAAGAGGAATTCCACAATTAGGTTCTCTTGGTTCAGGTAATCACTTTTTAGAAGTTCAAGTCGTTGATGAAATTTATGATGAAGATGTCGCAAAAGTCTTTGGACTTGAAAAAGGAATGATTGTAATTATGATTCATTCAGGTTCCAGAGGATGTGGCCATCAGGTATGTTCCGATTACTTAAGAGTAATGGATAAAGCTTATAAAAAATACAAAATTAATATTGATGATAGACAATTAGCATGTGCACCACTCGACTCAAAAGAAGCACAAGATTATATTCAAGCTATGGCTGCAGCTGCTAATTATGCATGGGCAAACAGACAAATGATGACTCATTGGGTTCGTGAAACATTTGAAGAAGTCCTTGGCAAATCTGCAAAAGATATGGAAATGGATATTGTTTATGATGTTGCTCATAATATTGCAAAAATGGAAACTCATAAAATCTACAATCGTGAAGAAGAAGTATTGGTTCACAGAAAAGGTGCAACTCGCGCATTTGGACCTGGAAGAGAAGAAGTTCCAGAAAAATACAGGGCTGTTGGTCAACCAGTATTGATTCCTGGAACAATGGGAACTGCATCATACGTTTTATGTGGAACTGATGTTGCAATGGAAGAAACATTTGGTTCAACTGCTCATGGTGCGGGAAGAGTTCTTTCAAGATCTAAAGCTAAAGAAGATTATAATCCTGATGAAATTACCGAAGAATTAGCATCAAAAGGTATTAAAATCAAAGCTACTAGTAAAAATGTAATTGCAGAGGAAGCTCCTGGTGCTTATAAAGATGTTGATAGTGTAGTTAGAGTATTTGATGAAACAGGCATTGCTAAACTTGTAGCTAAAGTTAAGCCACTTTCAGTTTGTAAAGGATGATTTTATGATTGGGATTATTGGTGGTAGTGGAGTATATGAAATTACCCAAAAAGCAGATTCATGTGTTGAAAAATTAGTTGAAACTGAATATGGGCAAGTGACAGTATCTATTTTGGATATATTTTCTAAAACTGTTGCTTTTATTCCTCGCCATGCTGTGGGTCATTCTATCCCGCCACACAAGATTAATTATAGGGCTAATATTGATGCTTTAAAAAATGTGGGGGTTACTCAAATAATAGCTACTAATTCTGTTGGATCAATGAATGAGGATATGGGTCCTGGTTCATTTGTTATTCCGGATGATTTTTTAGATTTCTCACAAAACAGAGCTAAAACATTCTATGAGGATAAAGTAGTTCATATTGATGTGACTGAACCATATTGTCCAACATTAAGGGATATTTTAGCAAAATCCGGTGATGTAATTTTGGGAGGAACTTATGTGTGTACAGAGGGGCCACGTTTTGAAACTCCTGCTGAAATTAAAATGTTTAAAATGCTTGGAGGAGATTTAGTGGGAATGACTGGTGTTCCTGAAGTTAGCCTTGCCCGTGAGAGGGGAATTTGCTATAATTCAATATGTATAGTGTCTAATTATGCTGCAGGTATTTCTGATGATGTATTGACTATTGATGAAGTATTTGAAATGGTTAGTCAAAAAGAATCAGAGCTACTTGAATTGATTTATAACTTTATAAAAAATGCTGAAGATTCTCCGGATTGTTCATGCCGCCATGCATTGGATGGTGCTGAAGTATAGAGGTTAAATTATGAGATTGGCAATTGTATCTTCTGATGGTGTAAATGTTGATTTGCATCTTGGTAAAGCAAAATCTGTTTACATATATGATTACGAAGATGATGAAGTTAAATTCATTGAAAAAAGAGATATTAATATAGATGATGATTCAAAACATCAGGGTAATATAGTTATTAAAGCTTGCAGTGACTGTAATGTTTTAATTTCTGTTAAATATGGATTTAAAACTAAAGTTTTAGCTGATGAAGTTGGTGTAAAACTTGTAATGGATGAAGGTACAATTGATGAAGTATTGCAGAGATACATAGATCATTATAACTTCATGCATAATTAATTCTTTTTTTATTTTAAAATATTTTTTTTGGATTCTATAAAAAATTTTGACTATTTTTAAAAATTCAAAAATCTTTATATATCATGAAAAAAATAACTAATAACAACCTTTATGGGCGGATTTTATAAATTAAAACTTAATTAATTGTATTCTCTTTGAATGAGTAGAGGATACTTCATAATAGTCAAATTAACGATTGTAAACGTATAATTATTGGAATTCATTTTTACAATTTAATTTAAGTGCTATACTTAATTTAGAGACTATTTCATAAAATTTTAATGGCGTAACGCTAAATTACTATATAATATATAATTTAAAACGGTAGATATAATGGCAAAAGCAAAAGCAAGACGTAGAGTACGTGATACATGGAAAGAAAAATCCTGGTATACTATTAAAACCCCAGTAAACTTTGAAGATAAAGAAATCGGAGAAACTCCAGCAAAAGATTCTGAACTTCTCATTGGAAGAGGGGTAGAAGTTACTATGAGAGAATTAACTGGTGATTTCTCAAAACAATACATCAAACTCAGATTTGAAATTGATAATGTTGCAGGTGAAGTTGCAAACACTAAATTCACCGGACACAAAACTACCACTGATTATGTAAGAAGCATGATTAGAAGAGGAACTTCTAGAATCGATGCTAGTACTGTTGCAACCACCAAAGATGATCGTAAAATTAAACTTCATGTTCTCGCTGTAACTGTAAGAAGAGCAAAATCTTCCCAACAAAAATACATGAGAAAAGTAATTGAAGATTTACTTGTTGAAACCGCAGCTGAAAAATCTTTTGATGAATTAATCAAAGTTGTTGTAAATGGTAAATTAGCATCTGAAATTTATCACAATGCTAAAAAAATCTATCCTCTTAAAAGGGTAGAAATTATCAAAAGTAAAGTAATCAAATAAGATTACTTCTTACCTCTTTTTTTCTATTTTTTATTTTCCATTAGTCACTTAATTATCTGATTTTTGATAGAATCCTGTTAAATTAAATTTTTAATTCAATAACTCATTTTTCCAGTTTATTATAGGTTTAAATATATAAGTAATATATTTATAGAATTTAAGCAAATATAATATTGTGATTGAAATGGAAGGGATAATGATTAACTGGTTATATGTAATACTTTTATTTATTTTGGGATTTATTACCTATAAAAGACAGTCACTGGATTTATTCGGTTCTGTAGTAATGATTATTATGGGTATTGTAATTATTTTCTCAGCTGGGACTAACTGGTTATTGTTAATTGTTTTATTCCTTATTTTATCTTTAGTTGCTACTAAATTTTCTAAAAAGTATAAATTGTCTTTAGGGGAATTTGAAGGAAGAAGAACATCTAAAAATGTTATTTCTAATGGTGTGGTAGCATGTTTTATGGCTGCTTTTGGAGGATACTACTCTCCATTTGTTGGAGGATTTATTGGAGCAATTGCAACTGCAACATCAGACACTTTAGCTTCTGAAATTGGGGTTTTAGATACTCATCCTCGTTTAATAACTAATTTTCAGGAAGTAGATCCTGGAACTAATGGTGCAGTTTCAGTTTTAGGAACTGTTTCTGGAATTATCGGAGCATTTATTATAGGTATTTCAGCATTTTTCCTTGGAATAATGCCGAATCCACTTTCAGCGATTTTAGTTTCAATTATCTCAGGTACTATTGGTTGTTTTGGTGATAGTATTTTAGGTGCTCTTTTTGAAAATCGTGGATTTCTCACTAATGAACATGTTAATTTACTTGCAACAATCTTCGGGGCAATTGTTGGAATTTTATTAATTTAACTTTTTTATAATTTTGACTCTTTTTTAAATAAATTATTTAACTAATTAAAAATAAAAATTATGTTAATATAATTTATTTGGTGATATTTATGAAAGGACTTATTTTAGTTATGGATGGTATGGCTGACCGTCCCATTAAAGAATTAGGTAATAAAACTCCTCTAGAGGCAGCTAATACTCCGAATATGGATAAAATGGCTGAAGATGGGATTACTGGTATTATGGATTCAATTGCTCCAGGTATTATTCCTGGAAGTGATACTGCACACCTTTCTATCTTAGGTTATAATCCATATGAGGTATATACTGGAAGAGGTCCATTTGAGGCAAATGGTGTAGGAGTAGATGTTCTTCCAGGAGATATCGCATTTAGATGCAATTTTTCAACTGCAAATGAAGATTTAATCGTAACTGATAGGCGTGCTGGAAGAATAAAAGAAGGTACTAAAGAGATAGTTGAAGAATTAAACAAAATGGTTTTAGAAGATTATCCAGATATTAAAATAATTTTTAAAGAATCTACTGGTCATAGGGCAGTTCTAGTTTTAAGAGGAGAAGGATTGTCTGGTAAAGTAAGTGATGCTGATCCTAAGGTAGAAGGTAATAAACCTAAAGAAGTCAAAGCTCTAGATGATACACCAGAAGCTAAAAAAACTGCAGATATCTTAAACAAATTAGTAATTAAAACTTATGAGATGGTTAAAGATCATCCAGTTAATTTAAAAAGAATTGAAGAAGGAGAACCTCCAGCAAACATTGTCATCCCTCGTGGTGCAGGTGAAGTTCCTGTTGTTGAATCATTAAATGAAAAGTATGGAGTGAATTCAGCATGTATTGCAGAAACTGGTCTTATAATGGGAATCGGAAGGTTTGCAGGAATGGACATCATTGAAATGGAAGATGTGACTGGTGGGATTGACACTAATTTAGAAAATATTCGTGATACTATCATTGATCAAGTTAAAAACTCAGAACATGACTTTTTCTTAGTAAATATTGATGGAGCTGATGAAGCAGGTCATGATGGTCAAACTAAAGAGAAAAAAGAATTCATAGAAAAAGTTGACCGTGTTGTCATGAGTGAGTTAATGAAACTTGAGGATATTTATATTTATTTAACAGCAGACCATTCGACTCCAATTTCAGTAATGAATCACTCAGGAGACCCAGTTCCTGTACTTATTAGTGGTCCTGAAGTAAGAGTGGATGATGTTAAAGAATTCTGTGAAAGAACTTGTGCTAAAGGAGGACTTAACAGAATTAGAGGATCTGATGTAATGAACATTATGATGGATTTAATGAATTATGCTCATAAATTTGGAGCATAGGTGATATTATGGTAGCTAAAAAACTATTTGGAACATCAGGAATTAGGGGAAAAATAGGTTCTGAAGTAACATGTGAACTTGCATTAAATGTAGGTAAATCTTTAGCTTACTATTTAGACAATTCTGGGACTGTAGTTTTAGGTTATGATACAAGGACAACCAATCGAATGTTGGACCAGGCTATTTGTGCAGGTTTACTTGAAAGTGGTGTCGATGTTATAAAGATAGGTATGGTTCCAACTCCTTTAGTTGGTTATGCTGCCGATAAGCTCGATGCTGATGCAGGAATCATGTTAACAGCATCTCATAATCCCTCCCAATATAATGGAATTAAACTATGGAATAAAAATGGAATGGCATATACTTCCGCGCAAGAAGCAGAAATTGAAAGAATATATGCAAACAAAGAATATATTTCAGTATCTTGGGATAATGTAGGTAAATTAAGAGTTAATGAAGAAGTCAAAGGCCAATATATTGATGATTTGGTTAACATGGTTGATATTAAAAAAGGCTTAAAAGTAGTGATTGACTGTGCATCTGGTGCTGGAAGCGAAATATCACCTTTAGTATTTAGAAGAGCAGGATGTGAAGTTACTACTCTTAATTCTCAAGTAGATGGATTTTTCCCAGGAAGAAATCCAGAACCTAATGAAGAAAACTTACAAACATTAATGAAGACTGTTGTAGCTATTGGAGCAGATTTAGGAATTGCTCATGATGGGGATGCAGATAGGATGATTACTGTTGATGAAAAAGGTAATGTCTCTCCATTTGATTCCCTTTTAGCATTGATAGCAAAAGAATTTGATGGAGATATTGTAACAACCGTTGATGCAGGTTTATGTATGGATGAATCCGTAAAAGGCAATGTTATACGGACTGCTGTTGGTGATGTAAATGTTGCCGAAGCAATACTTGGAAAAGATGCATGCTTTGGTGGTGAGCCTTCCGGAACTTGGCTTCACCCAGACTTTTGCATGTGTCCGGATGGGATTCTTTCAGGTTTAAGAATAGCTGCAATTGTTTCAAGAGAAGGTAAGTTATCTGATCTTTTAGAATCTATTCCATCTTATCCAAATATTCGTGAAAAAATAATCTGTTCTAAAGAATCTAAAATCAAAGTAATGGAAAACATGGAAGAATTACTAACCAATGCTTTTAATGATATTTCTGAGGTAAACACACTTGATGGGGTTAGATTAACCTTTGAAGATGACAGTTGGGTACTTGTAAGACCTTCTGGAACTGAAGATTACATTAGAATAACTTTAGAATCAAAAGATGCTAAAAGGGCTGAGGAAATTAAAGATGTTTGTGTAAAAATAATTAATGAAAATTTATGAGGATAATTTTATCTTCAAATTTTCTTTAATATTTGTTTTTTTTTAAAATAAAAAGTTTAATTTTTCCTTGTTAATAAATATATTAACTTTTATGTAGCAGTTTCAGACAACCCTCACTCAGTATATCTGTAGGCTATCAGAGGAGGTTGTATGTATATTTTTTTGAATCAAAGTTATATTCACAATATAAACAGATATATGGTCTCATTTTAAATTTCTATTTTTATTTAAACTTATTCATTTAATTAGCAAAATTAATTAATAAGGAGTAAGTTAACTATATATCATTAATATAAATTTTAAGGGGTAATAAAAAGTGAAAGCAATAATTTTATGTGCTGGTGAAGGGTCTAGAATGAGACCATTAACACTTACTAAGCCTAAAACTATGTTACCTGTTGCAGGAAAACCAATAATGCAGTATAACATAGAATCATTAAAAGAAAATGGTATTAAAGATATTTTACTTATTGTTCGCTATAAAGAGGAAATGGTTAGAAATTACTTTGGCGATGGTAGTGAATTTGGAGTTAATATCACATATCAAAGACAAGAGGATTTCTTAGGAACTGCTGATGCAATTTCTTATGGAAGAACATTTATTGAGGATAGTTTAATAGTTTTAAATGGAGATGTCATTTTAAATGATGAAATTATCAGCGATTTTATCAGTAAATATGATGAATTAAAACCAGATACTTTAATGCTTTTAACAGAAGTGGAAGATCCTTCTGCTTTTGGTGTTGTTGAAATTGAAGATGGATATATTAAAAGTATTGTAGAAAAACCTAAAAAAGAAGATGCGCCAAGTAACTTAGTTAATGGTGGAATTTATATTTTCAACAAGGATATTTTTGATAAGATTGATAAGACTGAAATGTCTGAAAGAGGAGAATATGAAATCACAGATTCATTGACTATGCAAATCGAAGAAGGATTAAAAGTAATGGGACATAAAACTGATAAAGATTGGATTGATGTAGGTCGTCCATGGGAATTAATTGAAGTTAATGAAGAACTCATTTCTAATCTTAAAACTGAAATCAAGGGTACAGTTGAAGAAGGAGCCCATATTCATGGTGAAATCTTTTTAGATGAAGGAAGTGTAATTAGGGCAGGAGTTTACATTGTAGGTAATGTATACATAGGTAAAAATTGTGACATTGGTCCTAATTCTTATATTCGTGGTAATTCTTACTTTGGTGATAATGTTCATGTGGGAAATGCTGTTGAAATTAAAAATTCAATTATTATGGAAAACACTAATGTTAGTCATTTAAGTTATGTTGGAGATTCTGTAATTGGTTCCAATTGTAACCTTGCAGCTGGAACTAATATTGCAAACTTACGTTTTGACAATAAATCAGTTAAAACAAAAATTAAAGATCAGATGATTGATAGTGGAAGACGTAAATTTGGTTCTATCATTGGTGACTCTGTAAAGACAGGTATTAACTCTAGTTTCTCTCCAGGTGTAAAAGTAGGTTATAATTCTACTATTGGTTCTGGAGTTTTATTATATAATGATGTACCTTCTGATACAAGAGTATTAATAAAACAAGAATATATTATTCAAGATAAAAATTTAAAAAAATAATTAGGCGATATTATGGAAAATATTGAAGACTCTATTGTAATATGCCCTGGCGCACAAGTATTTGGTGATGTTGAATTAGGTGAAAATGTATCTATATGGCATGGTGCTATACTAAGGGGAGATACTGATGCAATCACCATTGGAAACAATTCTAATGTCCAAGATAATTGTGTTGTTCATTGTACTAAAGGATTCCCTGTTGAAATAGGGGATAATGTGTCTGTTGGACACGGTGCAGTTGTTCATGGTTGCAAATTAGATGATAATGTACTAATTGGAATGAATGCTACTGTTTTAAATGGTGCACACATATCTAAAAACTCTATTGTTGGTGCAGGTGCTGTTGTAAGTGAAGGTAAAGAATTCCCAGAAAATAGTTTAATTCTTGGAGTTCCAGCTAAGGCTGTTAAACAAGTATCTCCAGAGCAAGTGGAAATGATTAAAGAGAATGCTGATAATTACGTAAAACTCTCTAAGCAATATATGGAAGATTAGGATGAAAGTAAGAAAAATCGTTGATGAAATGGATTCATATGTTCCGGGTAAATCTCAAGATGAAATTGCTCAGGACTTTAATTTAAATAAAGAAGATATTATTAAATTAGGATCTAATGAAAATCCATGGGGACCATCTCCTAAAGCTATGAAAGCTGTTAGGAAAGAAATTGATGTTATAAATAGATATCCTGAATCACAATTAGGTGAACTTGTATCAGAAATAGCTAAGTATTCTGGTGTAGAGGATTCTCAGGTGATAATTGGAGGAGATGGTGCTGATGAAATCATTGATGTTTTAGCAAAAACATTTATAGATGAAGGGGATGAATTCATTGTCCCTTTACCTTCCTACATGTATTATGAGTACTTATTAAAACAATATGGTGCTAATCCAGTTTATGCAAGATGGAATCTTGAAAAGAATGAATTGGATGTTGATTCTATCTATAGAGCTATAACTGATAAAACTAAAATGATTTTCTTATGCAGTCCTAATAATCCTAATGGTACATTGATTGACAGGGAAGTGTTTATAGATATTGCTTCTAAAAATCCAGATATATTGATTGTTATTGATGAAGCTTATTTTGAATATTCAGAGGTCACAAATAAAGATTTAATCAATGAATTTGATAATATTTTTATTATTCGTACATTTTCAAAAGTTTTGGGTCTTGCAGGAATGAGGATTGGTTATGGTCTTGCATGTTCTGAAATTATTGAATATATGCAAAGAATCAAACCAGTTTTCTCTATAACAAAATTATCTTTTGTTGCAGCTTTAAATACTCTTAAAGATACTGAGTATATTGAAAATTCAATTAAAAAAGGGATTGAATCAAGACAGTATTTATATGATGAAATTTCAAAAATAGATGGACTTTTTGTATTTCCATCTAAATCTAATTTCATGTTAATTAATATTAAAGAAACAGGATTTACTGCTGCAGAATTAGCATTAGAGCTTATGAAAAAAGGTATAATTGTAAGAGATTGTACTTCATTTAAAGGATTGGATGAATATTGGATTAGGATTAGTATATGTACTCTTGAAGAAGATAAAAAGTTCATTAAAATCCTAAAAGAGGTTCTAGAATAATGTATATTGGTGGAACTGTTATTTCTTCTGTTGAATTCCATGGAAATATGTCATTGGTTATTTTCATGTCTAAATGCCCACTTGCTTGTAGGTATTGTCATAATGTAGAGCTTTTAGAAGATAATACTGAGTGGTCTTTGGATAAAGTAAAACAAGAAATTGATTATGCTGCTGATTTTTTAGATGCAGTTGTTATTTCTGGTGGAGAACCATTAGGACAAGTGGATGCAGTAATAGATATATTGACTTATGTTCGTCAAATTGGATTAAAAACAAAACTGGACACTAGTGGGATTTATCCAGACAATCTTAAAAAAATATTAGATTTAAATTTACTTGATTATGTTTCACTTGATGTTAAAACAACATTTTCTAAGTATAGAAAAATTACAGGAGCTAATGTTGGTTTTAAAGTTAAAAAATCAATGAATTTAATAAATGATGCTGGAGTTCATTTAGAAGCAAGAACAACTTATGTTCCAACGTTACATACAAAAAAAGATATTCATAATTTAGTAGATGAAATCGAAGCTGATGTCTACACTATCCAACAATTTAGAAATAAAAATGTACTTGATCCTGCTTTAGAGAAAGTGGATATTCCAAATCCACATGATTTGGTAAAATTAGCCCAAGAAATCAAACCTTATTTTAATGGGATTGTTAAGGTTAAATCAGGAGAATTCGGAGAACAAGTAATTTAATTGAGGTATATCATGCCAATTTTGTCATTTTCAAGTAATGATATTGATGTTATTACTGGTAAGAAGACCAGAACAATTCGTAAAGCATGGAAGAATCCACTTAAAGTTGGAGATAGGCTTTATTGTTATTGGAATTTAGTATCAAAAGAAAAAATGAAGATTTTCGAAGCATTTGTTACAAAGATTGAAGACATTTCTTTTGATGATATTAAGGGTAATGATGAATTGGCTCGCCAAGAAGGATTTAAAGATTCTAAAGACATGTTAAAAGAATTTAAAAAGATGTATGGTGGAAGAATTGATCCTTCTGAAAAATTTCAAATAATTTATTTTGAAAAAATTCCAATTGATGATTGGAGAGGCGATAAAATTGATGAAAAGGCAATGATTTCTAAAAGAGCAGATATTTTGTTTGATAGTGGTAAATTTGATAAGTCTACTATGTGTTATGATGCTGCTTTAAAATTAGATCCTCATGATGTCTATTTATTAAATAAGCAAGGGGACAATTTATCAAGATTAGGCAGATTCATGGATGCTATTGAGTGTTATGATAAAGCATTGATGATTGAACCTGATAATGTTTATATTTTAAACAACAAAGCTATTGCTCTTTTAAACTCCGGGAATATTAATGAAGCATTAAAAGTAAGTAATATTGCTTATAACTATCGTCCAAGTAGTCCAATTGTACTTTATTGGAGAGGATTTATCTTAGAAATGCTTGGAAGATATGATACTGCCCTTAAAGTTTATGATAAACTTATAGTTATTGATGGAGACAATCCTGAGGTATGGAATTCCCGTGGAAATTTATTAACAGATATGGGAATGTTGGAAGAAGCTATTGAATCCTTTGATAAAGCTGTGGAGGTTTGTTTGGATGATTCTGAAATGGATGCTGCAGCTATTAATAGGATGGGTAATGCTTATATTGACTTGGGGAAACTTGATGATGCTTTAGATTGTTTTAATAAGGCTATTTCTTTAGAAAAAAATAATATTGATTTTTTGCTTAATAAAGGAGTGGTTTTAATGGAGCTTGGTAAATTTGAAGAAGCTATTGATAGTTTTAATAAGGTATTGCTTAGAAGTCCTGATAATGAGGATGCATTTTTCTTAAAAGAGGAATGTTTGGAATATCTTTGATGTTATTTTTTTTTATTTTTTTTAAACTAACAGTCGTTAGTATTATATATTTTAACGAACAAGTGTTAGTTATGGGAGAGTTAACAACTAAAGAAAAAATTTTTGATGTATCCTTAGAATTATTTTCACAAAAAGGATTTACAAATACTTCAATAAGGCAGATTGCTCGTGAAGTTGGAATCAAAGAAAGCTCAATTTATAATCATTATTCTTCAAAACAAGCTATTTTAGATGATATTTTATCAACATTTACTAATTATTTTGTTGATGATTTAGCTGAGGATACTCAAATGGAGGATTTACTTGAAAAAGATCCTTTATTATTTTACCATATGGGTTCGGAAGGTTTTAGACAATTGATTAAAAATGAAAAAATAATGAAAATATTCAGATTAATATTTATTCAAATGTATCAAGATGATCAAATCGCAGAGTTTTTTCATAAACATATTTTGGAAGAACCACTTAAATTTTGGACATCTGTTTTTACTAAATTAATTGAAAAGAAGCATATTGAGGATTTAAATCCAGAAATGCTTGCCAGAGAATATTATGCTTATGCAATATTTTTATTATTGGAAATATTCATTGAAAACAATTCATTTCCTGAGGAAGAAATTGATAGGTTGTTTGAAGAAGCTGAAAGTCATGCAAAATTTCTATTTGAGTCTGTGAGGATTTAAAATGGAAAATTTAATATTTCCTTATGAAATTAAGGATGATTATTATGGGGATGTTGATGATTTTGCAGTTGAATTTATTGAGTTTGCAAATAGTTTAAATTTGAATGATCTATCTGTTATGTTAGAAGGATTATTGATTGGTGTTTATTGGAAAGTTTATAAAATTGATGCTATTAATTTATCAATCAATTCTTATAAAATGCTGTCCACATTGTCTAGGTATAGAAATAAATCTCTGCAGAGTAAAGACTTAATTGATGATGTTCGGGGATTGATTCTTACTAAACAATTTGAAAATGAAAAAGTTAAAAAAGATTTAAATTTAAACAAAGATAACTTAAAAGTATTATTGAATTTTTTAGAAGCTACTGGTGATTTTGTATATCAGTTGCCTTATTTAAAAAAGTATGAGCATGAAATTACGCAAGAGAAATTGAATATATTTATTCAGTTATCGGATTGGTTTTTGAGAAATTCACCAAAATACTTGGGATTATATACACTTCAATTAAAAGAATATTTGAAAAGTAATAATCATTTTCATAAAATGAATGAAGATATAATATTTTTTAATAGTCCTGAAGAATTATATCATTTAAACATGCTTGGTGCTAATTTAATGAATAGAATATTCAAAGAAGATTTTCAATTGAGAAAAAGAAAAGCATTGCTTCTTCCATCATGTATGAAAATATCTAGAGAAAATTGTAATGCTGAAAATTCAAGATTGGGACCTATTTGTAGATTATGTAATAAAAAGTGTAATGTTTATAAAATAGCAAAAGAATTTCCACATGAACTATATTTAATCGAACATAATTCTGATTCACTTAAAAATGCAACAAAAAAAGATTTGGATGAACTTGGAATAATTGGTGTTACTTGTGTTTTAAACCTCATTTCTGGAGTTTATCAATCAAGTAAAATGGGAATTCCACCACAATGTGTACTTTTAAACAGAGTTTCTTGTGCCAAACATTGGATGAGAGAGGATATTCCATCTACAATTGATTTCCAAGAACTTTCAAACAAAATTTAATTTAAATATTTTTTAATCAGACTAATTCCCCATTGGGCCATCTCATCTGCTTGCTCTTGGGTATTACCTTCAGAATAACTTCTGAATATTGGTTCTGTTCCGGATGGTCTAATAATTACCCAACCACCATCTTTAAAGATTTTAACACCATCGGTTGTGTCAAGTTTATAGTCAGTAGTTTCTTTAACTTCTGCAGCTATTTTTGACATGATTTTTTCTTTTAAATCATCAGCACATTCAGTTTTCATTTTTGCAGAGTAATAAGTGGGTAATTCTGAAACTAATTGTGATAATGTTTTCTTTTCTTTAGCTATTATTTCTAATATTTTAGCAACTGTTAGAGCAGCATCTCTTCCATAAACGAAATTAGGGAAAATTAAACCACCATTTTCTTCTCCTCCGAAAAGACCATTAGTATCTTTTAGTTTACGTGCTACAAGTAAATCTCCAACAGCAGTAGCTATTACCTCACCATTGTATTCTTCTGCGATATCATAAATAGCTTGTGATGTTGCAACGGTTGTTACAATTGTTCCTCCACCATTTTCTTTAAGCATTTGTTTTTCAACTAATGTAAATGTTTTATCCCCTAGAACAAACGCACCATTTTCATCGATACAAATGGTCCTATCTGCATCTCCATCATGGGCAAGCCCTATATCTGCATCCAATTCTTTTACAACAGAAATAAGCTCCTGTAAATTTTCTTCTATAGGTTCAGGGTCACGGCCGGGGAAAAATCCATCAGCTTGACAATTTAAGGTAGTTACTTCACATCCAAGTTTTCTAACCAAATATGGGGCTGTAAAAGAACCTGCACCTGATCCGCAATCTAGGACTACTTTTAAATTTGCTTCTTTAATTGCATCTACATCAACATTTGAAATTGCTGTTTGAATGTATTCTTCGATGATATTATCATTTGTATATTTTTCACCAATTTCATTCCAACTTGCTCTAATTGGTTCACTATCAAAATAAAGATTTTCAATTTCTAATTCAATATCATCTGGAAGACCAATACCATATTCGTCTAAAAATTTGAGTCCATTAAATTTCGGTGGGTTGTGGCTAGCTGTAATCATTATTCCACCATCATAATATTGTCTTACTGCATATTGAACTGCAGGTGTTGGTAGGATTCCTAAATCTACTGCATCACAACCAGCTGAAAGTAAACCCGCTATAACTGCATCTTTTAACATGGGGCTAGTTGTTCTAGTGTCTGCACCAACCGCAATTTTACCTTTAACAACACTTCCATAACATGCCGCTAGTCTTGTTGCAAATTCTGGAGTTAACACATCATTTGCGATTCTTCTAACTCCAAAAGTCCCAAATAATCTCTTTTTATTAGACATGATTAAAATTCCTATAATTTATTTTATATTATTTTTGATTTTTTTTAAATAAATAAATATTGTTAATTTATAATCCGCAAACTGTCTCCACTTGATAAAATTAATTCTAAATCAGATTTGTATTCTGTTATTGTTCCAATGACTTCAACCTTCCTATTTTTAAAGTCTTCAATATCTAAATTTCTAGAGCTGATCTCTGCAGCCTGTTTCTCAAAAATAATTAATGTAATTTGAGTTTCTCCATCGCTTATAGTCAAAAAGTAGCTTGTTTTTGAACTTGATTGTGCAATGTTGGTAATTACTCCCTGAATAGATACTTTTTCATCAATCATTGATCTTGTAATGTCATTAATGCTGATTTTTTTAACTTCAACTGATGGTGTAAATATAATCAATCCAATTATTCCAATTAATGCAGTTATTAGAGCTATTCTTAATAATTTTTCATCTGTAATTTCCATGGTTCTTTAATAGGATTTCAAAGTAAAAATAAGATATAGAATTTTAATTTGTAAAATTGATTTAATAATAAAAAATAGATAAGATTTAATTTCCAGTATGGTACATGGAAATTAATCTTTCAACGGTGTCTATGTCCATTGGACCTTTATCTTTTCTGATGTTTTTAACAACAGGGAATCTTAAAGAGTAACCTGTTTCATATTCGGGTGATTCAACAATCTCGGAAAATGCGATTTCTAAAACAATTTTTGGTTCAACTTTAATTTCACGTCCTTTTGTTGAAATTTCAAGTTCTTTCATTTTACCGGTCAAGTATTCAAGTGTTGCATCATCAAGACCTGTTGCAGCATAAGCTACACTTTTAAATTCATTATTTTCATCTCTGAGTGCCACCAAATAAGATCCAATAAAATCTCCTCTTTTGCCGATTCCATAGGTTCCACCAATAATAATCATATCAAGGGTTTCAGGTTCTGCTTTGTATTTAAGCATTTTTTTACCTCTAAGCCCTGGAATATATGGTGCAGATGCATCTTTAATCATAATTCCTTCATGTCCTTCTTTGATTGATGTTTCAAATAACTCTTGGATTTCATCAATATTGTCTGGAGTTCCGATTATCATGGTACTTAAATTCATTTCGTCAACGGAAGTATCTACAATGGATTCCAATATGTTTCTTCTGTTTTTTAAAGGTTCATCAATCATTGGAATTTGATAATACATCACATCAAATAAGTATACTTTTAGAGGAATATTTTCTACTGCTTCCTCAACATTATGTTTCCTTCTAACACGATGCAATATATTTTGGAAAGGCAATGGCTTTCCATTTTTAGTAGCAATCACTTCACCTTCCACGATATAATCTTCATGAGGTAAGTGTTCATCAAACAATTCAACTATTTCTGGAAGTGCATGAGTAATATTTTCAAGCCTACGGGTGAATATATTAATTTCATCGCCATTCCTATGTACCTGTAGTCTAATACCATCATATTTTGTATCACAAATTGCCATGTTCATTTCAGGAATAATCTCATTTAGCGGTGGTGCAAGTTGTGCAAGCATTGGTTTGACTGGTGTTCCGGGTGTCAAATTAAGTTTTTCTAAACCAGAACTGCCTTGTTCTTTCGCAGTTCTTGCAACTATGGAAAAGTCATTAGTAAGCATTTGAGCTCTTTCAACTACTTTTTTATCAATATCAAAGGCTTGAGCTATTGCATCTCTAACTACTCCGTCCCCTACACCAATTCTCAGTTCTTCTGTGATTGTACGGGTTAAATATTTAGCTTCTGTTGCACTAGCTTGACTTAATAATTCTAAAATAATGGCAATTTTACGATTAGTAGATTTAGCTCCTGTAATTTTGGATAGTTTACGTAAGTTATTGAATACAAAATCAATTGTCAATGGCTGTGAGAAAAATGTCATTTGGGATTTTTTGGAGTATAATTTAATGCATGCAAGACCAATGTCTCCTTCATCACGAACGGCATCTTCAACTGCAGCTTGTGTTGTTCCTACTGCTTCTGCTACTGCTCTTTCGACTAATTTACCACCAATCCCTATTTCTTCTGAACTCCAAGCGGGAAATACGACTCCTAAAATTAATAGTCCTACTTTTTCAATTGTGTCTGCATCTAATCTTTTCAAAAATTCAGAAATTATTTCAGTTTTTTCGAGTCTCTTTGTAGTTGCCTCAAGGGCGGAGTAAACATCTACTAATTCTTGATATTTCATTAAAAATCGCCTTTAGCTATTTTAACTGCACAATATTCTCCACACATTGCGCACATTTCATCATTGTCGAGTTCACATTTTTCACGGTATGTTCTAGGTTTTGATTTATCTAATGCAAGACTAAATTGTTTTTCCCAATCAAATTCTTTTCTTGCTTGTGCCATGGATCGTTCTTGGGTCCATGCAGATTCAAGGCCTTTTGCAACATCTGCTGCTTCTGCAGCTATTTTGGATGCAATGACTCCTTCTTTTACATCTTCAAGACTTGGGAGGGATAAGTGTTCTGCGGGAGTCACATAACATAAAAAATTAGCACCAGATGATGCAGCTATTGCTCCTCCGATCGCTCCTGTAATATGGTCGTATCCTGGTGCAAGATCAGTTACAAGAGGGCCTAATACATAAAATGGGGCTCCATGACAAACAGTTTTTTGAATTTCCATGTTTGCCTTAATTTGATTTAGAGGCATGTGTCCTGGTCCTTCAACCATTACCTGAACATTTGCATCTTGAGCTCTTTTAACAAGTCCACCTAAATTTACAAGTTCTTGAATTTGAGGGATATCACTTGCATCTGCTAAACAACCTGGTCTTAATCCATCACCTAATGATAATGTAATATCATATTCGTAAGATAATTCTAAGAGATAGTCATAGTTTTCGTATAATGGATTTTCCATATCATTATGATTAATCCAAGATGCCATGAATGTTCCTCCACGGCTTACAATACCCATCATTCTATTTGATGCTTTTAATTTTTGAACTAAATCTTTAGTAATACCACAGTGGAGTGTCATAAAATCCACTCCTTCTTTTGCTTGATTTTCTATAGCTTTAAAGATGTCATCCGGATCCATGTCAACTATTTCTTTATTTTTGCCAAGTGTAACAACGCCTGCTTCATAAATTGGAACAGTCCCAATACAAATATCAACTGCATCCATAATTTTCTTTCTAAATAATTTTAAATCAGAACCAGTGGATAAATCCATTAATGCATCTGCACCGTATTCCTGTGCTAATTTTGCTTTATTAATTTCTAATTCAATATCATCAATTTTAGATGATGAACCGATATTTGCATTAATTTTAGTCTTAAGACCATCTCCAATACCACAGGGTTTTGAGTGTCCATTAATGTTTTTTGGAATTACTACTTTTCCTAAGTCGATTAATTTAGCTAGTTTGTTTACATTTATATTTTCTTGTTTTGCAACAATTTCCATTTCAGGGGTAATGTTGCCTTTTTGTGCTTCACTTTTTTGAGTCAAGTTATCCCTCTTATTGACTAATTATAATTATAAATTATATAAGTTCAAATATATAGAATTAATTAAATTTTATTTATTCAGGTTGTGTTTACTATAAAAGTTATATTTTTTGATACTGAAACTACATGGCTTGACTGTTCTAGATGTAAAATCATTGAACTTGCAATGTTAACTGTTGAAAATGGTGTTGTAATTGATGAGTATGATGAATTTATTAATGTGGGCGAGCAAATTTCACCAGAAATAACTCAATTAACTGGAATTACAAATGAAATGGTAAGTAGTGAAGGTTTAAGTGAAGAAATGGTAGCGCAAGACTTGAAAGAACGACTTACAGCAGATACATTGATGATTGCTCATAATTGTCAATTTGACTTACAATTTGTTTACCATTTATTGAAGCGTCATTTCCCGAATGAAGCTGATGATATTGTTTCAAACTTGAACTGGCTTGATACTGTGTCTGTTCTAAAAGATAGGAAAGAATTTCCTCATAAATTAATCGATGCTGTCAAACATTATGATATTCCTGAAGTCAATTTTCACAGAGCTATTGATGATACAAAAGCATTATATAATGTAACTATGGCAATGAAAAGTGAACGAGATGATTTAAGAGAGTATATTAATATTTTTGGTTTCAATCCAAGATATGGTGTTAATGGAAAAAGATTTGAATTTATTGAATACAAATCCCAGTCATTCCATCAAAGAATTGTTGCTCCAGAGTTTACTTTACCAAATAGAAAATCACTATATTAAAGGGTAAGGTAAATCTGGATTATCTTTTTTAGGTTTTTCTCCACCCATTTTTTCTAAACGTATTTCTAAGAATTTTTTCCCATCTTCACTGCGAGCATAAATTGGTATGGATTGCCCCACTGTTTTTATGCTTTCTTTTTCACCAATTTCACGGACATATTTGGAAGCACAAGAGGTTATAACATCACAACCATCAAACAGTTTTCTTGCTTCTTTTGAAGTTCTTTTAGTCGTGTGAACCACAAAAACATAAATATTCACATTAGGATTTTCAGATTTTATTCTTTCAATTTCATCAATGTCACTAGCTAGAGCAATTGTGACTGCAATATTCTTAAAACCCTTCTCAATTGCAAGTTCTATACCCTTAATTTGATCTATTTCAGCAGTTTCGGGATAAACAATATTTTCTTCACCTATTTTATTTATTAATTCTGGAATGGGACTTGTTTTTACAAGACCAGATACTCTTCCACCAATTCCCTGAACAAGTTCTGATTCGCTGATAACTAATGTTCCACAACCTTCTAAAACCATTATGGCAGAATCAATTACTTTTTCATTAAGTAATGTACACATAATTTCAGAAATTCCAAAGCCTAAATAGTCCTTCATTTTTAATTGGCGATTGGGCATACACATTCCAAAATCATCTATCCTAAATTGCATATTCTCAGCTATTATTTCAGGTGTTATTTCTTTTATGTTTCTGTGGTGGTCAAATAAAGGACAATATTCAACTTCTGGTTCAGTTACATCAACAACCTTGCCGTTTTTAATTGTTACTTTACTTAATCCCATTGCTTCAATAATATGTTCGCTCATAATTTGAAGTATTGTTAAATTTATTATTTAAGTATTGTTAAAAATAGTATAATTGTGGAGGTTAAGGGAAGATTCCATATCTTCCCTAATGGTAGAAAATAGTGTGAGTGTTATTATGGAGGTTGTAGGAGAGATTTCTGTATCTCTCCTAGAATATGATCAGTTTACGGGATTATAATGAAAGGAAGAATTGATTATTCTTCCTACATGTATTGGAGTAATGGTTCATCATTGGAACCATGTCCAGGTTTTATTTTATCGATTGCTTCTTTGAAGTATTTATATGGGATTTCTTTGGCATTAATATCATTTCTTAAAGCAAGCATAGCTGCTTCTCTACATAATGATTCAATGTCTGCTCCAACATATTTTTCAGTATTTTTAGCGAGTTTTTTAAGATCAACATCTTTCGCAAGAGGCATATCTTTAGTGTGTACTTTAAAGATTGCAAGTCTTGCTTCTTCATCCGGTTCGCCGACTTCTATGTGTCTGTCGAATCTTCCAGGTCTTATAAGTCCAGCATCTAGGATGTCTGGTCTGTTGGTTGCTGCAATAATTGCAACGTCTTCAAGTTCTTCTAAACCATCCATTTCTGTTAATAGTTGGTTTACAACTCTTTTAGTTACGCCACTGTCAGTATCGTTTTCGCTACGTGAGCTAGCTATTGCATCGATTTCATCGAAAAAGATAACTGTAGGAGCTGCTTGTTTTGCTTTTCTAAATATTTCTCTAACACCTTTTTCAGATTCCCCAACCCATTTTGATAATAACTCGGGACCTTTTACTGAAATGAAGTTTGCTTCACTTTCACTTGCTACTGCTTTTGCAAGTAATGTTTTACCAGTTCCTGGAATTCCGTAAAGTAATGTTCCTTTCGGAGGTCTTATTCCTAAACGTTGGAATGTTTCAGGATGTTTTAATGGCCATTCTACTGCTTCTTTGAGTTCTTGTTTGATGTCTTCAAGACCACCTACATCGTCCCATTTAATGTCTGGGATTTGGACAAGTACTTCTCTTAGAGCAGAAGGTTGGATTTCTTTTTGTGCGTTTTTAAAGTCGTCACCTGTAACAACGATTTTTTCCATTACTTCTTTTGGAATTTCTTCATCATTTTGGATTTCTGGTAGGATTCTTCTAACAACCCTCATTGCTGCTTCTTTACATAATGATTCAAGATCTGCTCCAACAAATCCATGGGTTGTATTTGCTATTTTATCGAGGTCAACATCCTCTGAGAGAGGCATATTTCTTGTGTGAATTTCAAGTACTTCTTTTCTTTCTTCAGAGTCAGGTACTCCAATTTCTATTTCACGATCAAATCTTCCAGGTCTTCTTAGTGCAGGGTCAAGAGAATCTGGTCTGTTGGTTGCACCAATTACTACTACTTGGCCACGGGATTTAAGACCGTCCATTAATGTAAGAAGTTGTGCAACAGTTCTTCTTTCAGTTTCACCATTGGTTTCTTCTCTTTTTGGTGCAATTGCATCAAGTTCATCGATAAATATGATTGAAGGAGAATTTTCCTCTGCTTCTTCAAAGTATTCTCTTAAGTTTTCTTCAGATCCACCTACATATTTACTCATAATCTCTGGTCCATTTATTGCAATGAAATGAGCATCGCTTTCACTAGCTACTGCTTTAGCTAGTAATGTTTTACCAGTACCTGGTGGACCATGCATTAATACTCCTTTTGGAGGTGCAATACCTAGTTTTTCAAAGAGTTCTGGTCTTTTAAGAGGAATTTCAATCATTTCTCTTACTTTTTTGACTTCTTCTTTAAGACCACCAATATCTTCGTAGCTTACATCAACAAGGTTTCCAACACCTTCGATTTTACTTACATCAACTGGAGTTTCGTGAAGTTGTACTTCAGTATTTGGACCAACAATGACGATGTCTTTTGGGTTAGTTGACACAACAGCAAATTTAATTTCTTTCATTGCTGGTGTGAAATCCATTAAATCATCAAATAAGCTACCAAATCCCATACTCATACTCGGTTTTGATGCTCTAATTTGAGATCCAATAATATCTCCTTGTACCATTACTTTTCCAGCGAATAAACCACGTACATCTCCTTGTACACGGATGTTATTTTCAATTGGAGCTAAAACAACTTTTTTAGCTTCTACTGCTTTAGTTTTTTTAATTTGAACTTCTCCACCGATAGTTGCGCCTGAATTTTTACGGACTAATCCATCAATTCTGATAACTCCAAGCCCAATGTCGGTTTGTGAAGGAAGAGCGATTGCGGCAGTTCTTTTTTCGCCGATAATTTCGATTAAATCTTTTTCATGGATATTTAAGTCATCCATTACATTTGGATCAAGTCTTGCAACGCCTTGACCTATATCTTTTTGTGAAATTGCTTCTGCAACTTTAAGAGTAATTTCATTTTCTGCCATGATAATCATCTCCTTTTATGACATAATTCAATAATCGTTATTCTGTATCAATCTTTTTGTTACTTTTTGTAACTTTATTGACAAATATACCTGTATATGTCTTACTATATAAATGTTTCGGTTTTAAAAATTTTTTAAAATTGGCTAATTTATTTTTATATTATTAGTATAACTATTAAATAGTGTAATTTAATTAAAAAAATTATAATAAATCTATTTTAATAAAAAAAGTAAATTTTAAAGTGTTGTTGTTAAATTAAAAGTTTAATTACTTTTTGACACTTTAATGTATGTTCGTATTGTATAAAACAATTATCTTATAATTCCACCAAATCCAGTGAATAACTCTTTGACTTTTTTAATATCTTCTTTTGATAATGCAACAACCTCAAAAGTCAAACTTATAGAGTTTTTACTAATTTGAGGTCCGCCATACGTATCTGTCAGTTTGATATCAATTATATTAGGTATATTTCTGACGGTATCTTGGATGATTTTAACATTAACTCTCTTTGAGAATACGCAACTGATTGATTCTGTTTTTTTATCTAGATTATTAATCTTCCAATCATAAAGTTCTCTGTCACTTAAAACTTCAATATTGGCTATGCGTAACTCTTTAACTTTATTTCCTTTTCTTAAAATTGCGGTTTTGTTTTCTATTTTCTCTAAAATTCCAACATGAATTTTTCCAGAGTAAATGTGTCTTAAACCAACTTCATTACCTATTGATTTAGTTAATAATGTAAATTCATGATTAAGTCCGTTAATGGCTTTGTCACTTCTACCCAATGCATTTTTAATGTCGCCCATATGTTTTGTTGCTTTAATTGCAATTTCAACAAATTTTTCATCATCTTCGTCATTAATCACATCTCTTAACTCAATAACTGCATTTGCAAATGTATTTCTAATTTTTGGACCATTATTATTCATGGACTGAATGTAATAAGTTAAGTAAGGATTTTGTGCAACGATACGTGCAATCATATCAATCATAAGATTGTAAATTGGACTTTCATAATCTTCAGTTTCAGAAATATCTATTTTTAATTTTTCAATAGCTGATGCAGTAGAAATAAATGAAAAATGAGTTAGGACCTGTACGATACTCATCATATAATCATGTTTTTGAGCAGTAGTTTCAATTATTCTCATATGTTGGTTATTTAAATAATTATAAACTTTTTCGTACCATTTTCCTTTTTTTGTAGCTGTTAGAACAATTACCTGGTTGTCTAACTCTGTGGTTCTTGGACCGAAGATGGGGTGTGTTGGGATATACTCTACAGTGGAGGGTAATACTTCTTCCATAGTCTTAGAAGGTTCTTCTTTAACTGATGTTACATCAATCATTAATGATCCAACTTTCATATACGGAGCTACTTCACGTATGACATTTGAAGTGTGGTGTATTGGTACTGAAACAATTAAAATATCACTAAGACCTGCTAAATCTGTATTTGATTTAATATAATGGATGTTTAAACTATCAGCAACATTTTTACCTTTCTTATGATCTCTTCCAGTTATATATACATCAAACTCATCTTTTAAGTAATAAGCAATAGTTTTACCTAAACCATCACTACCTCCAATAATTCCAATATTCATTTTAATCAATTAATAATATTAAATTAGTAAGTATATAAATTATTAACAAGAAAAATTATTGTGAAACTTATGAGAATTATAAAACAAGATACTAAAGAAGGAATAATCGAAATAGTTCCAGAAACCTTGGATGATTTATGGCATTTATCTCATATAATTGAGGAAGGAGATAATGCATCTTCTAAAACAACAAGACGTATTCAAGATAATACTGGAGATAAACTGAGAAGTGATAGAGGTGTTAAAAAAACCTTTTATTTAGGTTTAGATATTGAGAATATAACTTTTCATTTATTCACTGGAAAATTGAGGTTAACTGGTACTATTACAAGAGGGCCTGAAGATTTAATTCCTCTTGGATCACATCATACCTTAGAAGTTAAACTTAATACTCCAATCACAATTAAAAAAAATTTTTGGCCAAAATGGGCAATAAAAAGACTTAGTCAAGCTGTTGATGCATCTAAAAAATTATCAGCAATAATAATTGTTTTAGAAGATGATACTGCAACAATAGGTTTGATGAGACAATTTGGAATTGAGTATTATGGTCCAATTAAGGGACATGTTTCTGGTAAGCGAATAATTGATAAAAATAGGCAGAAAAATATTGTTCAGTTTTATGATAAAATTATTGAATCAATAGAGAAATTTGACTCCATTCAAAATATTGTTATTGCAGGTCCTGGATTTGTTAAAAATGATTTTTATGATTATATTAAAGATAAATATAAAGATTTAGCTAAAATCTCTGTTATAGAATCCACTGGCTCTGGAGGACGTAATGGTATTAGTGAAGTTCTTAAAAAGGGAACTGTTGAAAAATTAACTTCAGAAAATAGGGTTGCACAAGAAATGGGTGCTATTAATAGATTACTCACTGAAATTGGTAAAAATTCATCTAAAATTGCATATGGTGTAAAACAAACAAAAAATGCAATTAATCTGGGTGCTGTTAGTGAACTTTTGATTTTAGATACTAAAGTAGCTAGTGAGAATATGGGTGACTTGATGGATATGGTTGAAAATATGAAAGGTGAAGTAATGGTTATTAGTAGTGAACATGAAGGTGGAAAACAATTAGAAAGCCTGGGTGGTATGGCAGCTATTTTAAGATATGAAATTGTTTAATTTTATGTACAAATTTATATAATATGAACAATTAAAAATAATTATACATAAGTGATAACATGTTTTATTCGTCAATTATTATTGCATTTATTATTGTTTTTATCATAACGGCGGTAAGTACTGCTATTTTAGATATTATTTTTAGATTTTTTGGAAAAAGAGGATATCTTGGTAATCTATATCCAAATGTAAGGGGAGGAACTCCTCGTGCGATTGGTGTTATTCCGTTCATCGTATTGTCTTTTTTCATGTTGCCTAGCTGCAATTCAATGATTTTAATTATAGGTATCTTTGCATTAATTGATGATATTCTTGGAAGAAAAAAATGTGTTCCTTTAGGATTTGAATGGGGACAACTTTCAAGAGGAATTGGAATTATATTAGTGATGATAGCTGGTATTCTTGAAGGATATTGGATTTCTGCAATATTTATTGCATTAATGGTTCAACCACTTAATATTTCAGATATGCAACCGGGTAGTGCATGTATTGTAACAATGATTATGTCTGTTATAACTATGGTTCTTATGTTAATTGTAGGTTCACCAATGGTAAATGAATTGCCTGCAATTTACACACCGTTATTAATATTTGTTGTATGTGCTGCTTACTCTCCTCTTGACTTTTCAGGAAAAATAATGTTAGGCGAAGTTGGAAATCATACTTTTGCTGTAGCACTTGGTTTAGCATTTTATTTAGTTGGAGGATTATGGTCTGTTATTTTACTCGGATTTATAACTGTTGCTTTAATCGCATTTGTTAGAAGAAATAATTTAAGAGTATTTTTCAGACAAAATTTAGGAATATTAGATCCAACATTTGGAGATTATTTCATGGATGTATTGAGTGGAGGAGGATTAGGAGATTTGTTTAGAAAATTAATCCTTAAAGACAAACGATATGATATTAAAAACCCTTTATTGATTTCATTGGGATTTAGAAGGTTATTATTCAATCCATATGCATCACGTGTAAAATATACTTCAAAGAAAATACCAAAATTATGGAAGGGAGTGTGAGTATATTGAAAGCATTTTTTACAGTTACAGGAAGAGGTTTAGGTGGAGATGCCGTTGTTGCACTTAATACCATGTTAGCATTTAGGAAGAGAGGTGTTGAATGTATAATTGGTATAGATGATGCTGCTTCTGGCGATTTATTTGAAAAAAATGGTTTTGAAGTATGTAAAATTTCCATTCCTCACGCTGGAGGACATGCTGCAACTAAACTTTCTGCAGTTAAAGGTGCTTTAAAATTAGTAACTGCAACTTTTAAAGCAAGAAATGCTATTAAAAAATCCAAATCTGATTTTGTTGTTGCAGTTTTGGGGGGAGGTGCAATTGTAGGTTCTTTAGGTGCTAAGTTTGCAGGAACATCTTGTTTTTCTTTAATATCAACACCCCTAGATTCTAAAGTTTGTCCTAAACTTAATTATTGTTATATTTTACCTGAATTGGATAAATTTAGATTAGATACGCTTCCTGAAAATATGGATAGATCTTTTTATCCATTAATTGATGATATGGGTGATGGAAATGAAGAAATTGCTCTTCAAAAATTAAAAGAATACTCTAATTTTGATGAAAATAAAAAAACAATTATATTTTCTTCAGGTTCATCAATATTTAAGGGAATGATTGATGCTATTAACTTGGTGGCTGACTCTACTGATGAGTATAATTTGGTCTTGATTGGACGTCCATTAAAAGAAGAGTATTATGATTTAATTAATGAAGAAAAAATAATCTATGTAGGATTTATTGATTGGATTAATCATTTATTCAAGTTTGCTGATTTGACTGTTTTAACTGATGATGGTGTTTCTCTTGAAGAAGCAATGATTTGTGAAAAACCTATTATTGCTCTTACTAAAGTAAAATGGGGCAGATACCAAAATATGGCGGGTGTTTTTAAGGGAGCTATTATTGAATCAGAAGTTGGCGAGGTCTGTAAAAGCATTAACGAAGCGTTTAAAAATTATGATTCTCTAAGGAAAAATGCTGAAATTTATGGTAAGCAGTGTTTTGAAGCTGCAGATGTTCTTGTAGATAAAATCTTAAAAAAAGTTGAATAGTGGTATTATAACCACATATTTTTGATAATTTTATAGTTTGTATCAGTTGATGGATGAATCTCTAAAAATTCATCATAATCATCTAAATCATAATCCATTCTCATTATATAAGATAAATATGCAACATCACTTACAGAGGATGGTGAAATTGAGTTAATTCTGTTTATTCTATTATTCTTTTCATCAAATTCAATTTCTGAATATCCGGTATCACCATTTAGAATATTCCAAAATACAGAAGGTCCTGCAATTGCAGGTATTGCAATAGTTTTTTTATCTTCTTCAAGGCACTCTGTTTTTTCATTTTCAACAAAACTAACTTCCATATTCAAGCTTAATGTTTGAGGAATACAATTGTAGCTTACTTTATTTGAGTATCCTGCCATATTTCTTGCAGCTGTGATGCCTTCTTTTCTTGCTACTGGTGTTAGTTGGTATCCTCCAGTTACATCACCTGCAGCATATATATTTTCTAGTGAAGTTTTCATCATTTCATCAACTTTAATAGTTTTGTCATGGTTTAATTCAACAAGATCTTTAGCAATTTCACTATTTGGTGTTCGTCCTGTTGCAAAAAATGGAATTCCATCTAGTTCTTCACCATTATTAAGTAAAATCTTATCTTTAAAAACTTCTACAACATTAGTATTCTCATAGAGATTTACATTTGACAGTATATTCTTCAAAATATATTTTTTTGTATTTGGAGTAATTTCTTTTAAAAATGAGCTTCTTGCAATAATATTAACTTCACTATCTAATGTTGAGTAAATATTAGCTATTTCTCCAGCTATAATTCCTCCACCAATAATATTCAATTTTTCAGGGATATCATCAATTTTTAATATATCTCTATTTGTTAATCCAAATTCACTTCCTTTGATATCTGGGATAAATGGGCGAGCACCTGTTGCGATGAGTAAATTATCATATTCAAAACTTTCATTATTTACTTGAACTATGTTGTTGTCAATACTTGCTTCACCGTAAATTATGTTGTTTCCAACAGATTCGTTTTCCTGTTGATTCAAATGCCTTAATTTTTCTTGTGTTTCAGTAATTTTTTCAACAATTTTTTCATAGGATATTTCGAGCTGGCTTTTTAAAAATCCGTGTGCATTAAATCTTTTGTTTGTTTCAATAAATTTTGTAATGTCTGTCAATGCACAAACAACCATACATCCTTCATTTAGACAAGTACCAGCAATATGTTTTTTTTCAATTAAAGTAACTTCTTTTCCTAATTTTCCAAGCTCTAGAGAGGCTAATCTCCCTGCAGGTCCAGAACCAATAACAATATTTTCCATTTTTTTAACTCCATTTAGATAATTTTATATAATACTACTTTTAATATTTTTATATATTAAATTTTGGAGGGAGAATTATGTGTATTGCAGCACCTGCTCATGTTGTTGAAATTAATAGAGAGGACAACTGGTTATATGCTGACTTTGGTGGAGCAAGACAGCAAGCAAAAATAGATCTTTTACCTGATGTGGAAATTGGTGATTATGTTCTTATCCACGCTGGTTATGCAATAGAAAAATTAACTGAAGAAGCAGCTAAAGAATCTTTAGAAGCTTGGGAAGAACTTTTAGAAGTCCTTGAAGAAGAAGATAGAGAAATGGAAAAAGCAAGAATGAATGATTTAAATCAATAAATAGACACTCTTGTTACTCCTTTTATTTTTAAAAATTCATTTATTAAATCTCCACTAACGACTTCTTCAGTTATTATGGTTAATATTGGGCTTTCTTGGAGTTCAGTATCTTCGGCGTAAGCTTGTCTTATTCCAATTCCTTTTTCTGTAATTAATTTGGTAGTGTTTGCTAATATTCCATCGCTTTTGGATCCGCATTCAATTTCTATTACACCTAACTTTAAATTTTTGGCAATGTTTTTTAGAAGCGTTCCAGCAGGTATAATGTTATTAAAGAGATTGTATAATTCTTCATCTTCTTGAATTACTTCAATTGTGGATTTGATAGCTCTTCTATCTACATCTGCAGCTGTTGCTAATGATTTGTCGCTTATTTTTAAATTTCCACAATATATTTTTCCATTTTCATTTAAAGATAGTCCAAGTTCTATCATTTTTTCTGCAACTCTAATTCTTGCAGGGTATTTTTTGAATTTTTCATTAATTTTTTCCCACATTTTAATCAACATTCCAACTTTTTGTACATTTAAGTTAAATTATGTAGAATGTAATATATATTTATTATGTTATTTCGTTTAAAAAAAGATAAAATTGTTATGTGGTTAAAAATTCTTTAAAAAAATAGTTTAGTAGTAGGCTAGATGGGATTCGAACCCATGACCTCCCGGTTATCAGCCGAGCGCGCTAACCAAGCTGTGCCACTAGCCTATGAATAATCTTGATGACAGTTAACTGTCAACACTTATAGTTATATTAATCTCCATATATAAATCTTTCGATTATATACAGAAATTAATTATAATTTTAAATTTATCTATTAATCATTTCATTAATAGAATCTGCCATAGCATGTCCTTCAACTATAATTTTTGCTTTTTCGATGCCTTCAACAGATTCAGCTTTAATTTTTGCATCAGCAGCAATACGGGTGATACTCATACAACCAGGATTGGTTGGTTTGAGAGTAATTTCAGCTTGATCTCCATCAACTGTAATGTTTTGTACAATGCCCATTTCCACAATACTAATTCCCATGTGGGGGTCATTAATTACGGTAATAGCATCTTTAATTTTATTTACTAATTCTTCAGACATATATTTTGCCTCCTATTTTTTTAGTATACATATACTTTTTTCAATGATATTTATAAACATTTTTATTTTAACTTGAGTATACTAAAATCATTTTACTCTATGTTTTAATTTAACACCTATGCCATTACGGCATTCTTCCATTTCGTATCCTGTCATCACTGCTTTTCCAACACCAACGGCAATGTCATCTTTAACAACAACAACCTCGTCATTTGGTACTATTTTGTGGTCTGCTTTAATGATTCCTGGTGCAAAAACAGTATTTGTTGTAAGATCAAAATCTATTTTAACAATATGGGTTTCTAAATCTTTTAAAATTTCTCCACCAGCTAAATTCAATCTATATAATCCATGATCCTTATTTAATAAAGCTAATTGTTTCCCTTCAGATAATATTCTTTTATGATACATTCCTTTAGTTTTAACATTATCTGGGATGAATTTTTCTCCGTTTTCACCAAATTGGAATTTAGCAATTGATCTTAATTCATGTAATGTTTTTTCTTTTCTGTTTATCTTTTGATGATTTTTAAGTTCCATTCTTAGATTATAAAGTGAATCTGGGGAAGTTGGTCTTCCATCTTTACAAACATTTACGAAATCATCAACATGTGCTTCGCAAGATTCTAAATATCCTCCAGCAAGGTTTGCAACGATATTTTTTCCTTCACAATATTTAGCAATTAACTTTCCTGTTTCGTTAATTTCATCTTGTGACCATGAACCAGTTGTACTTACATCATAAGATTGAATGGGAAAGGTGTTTTCGAGTTCCCTTGGGCAAATTCCAAATGGGGAAGTCACGATAAGTTCCTGGTATGAACGTGTAAGTTTTCTAAATTTTTGGTGTGATTTGGAATTGGAATATGGTTTTTTCATACTACAGGGCAATAAAACAACAGTGTCTCCAAGAGGTTCCATCATTTCCATTCTTTGTCTCCATCTAACTGATTCTGGGCGGTAGAGAGACTCTTCACTTGAACATATTACTTTCATATTATTCCTCAAAAGCTTTTATTAATTCATTGTCTAATTCAATTAGTCTTTTAATATTATCATTACTATCAGGTATTTGTTTTTTCCATTTTTTTATAACAAAATCAATATCTACTTCCTTACTACCACTTATCAAGTTATCTGCATGGGCAACAATTTTTTCTTCAAGTGTTTGAGGTAGGTAATCTTTTTCAGGAAGTCCTAATTTTATAGCTTCTTCTTTTGTTATCCCTGCACCGATATGTCTTTCAATAATGTTTAAAACATCATTGGAATAACCATATTCTTTTGCTATCTTAACTCCTTCAATAGCATGAGTGATGCCGTGTGTCTTTGATCTTCCAATATCATGTAAAAGAGCACCTTTTTTAATTAATCTGGTATCTACATTATCAAAATTAGCTGCTATTTTCATAGCTTTTTTATAAACTGCCTTGCAATGGTTTATAACATTTTCAGGAGTATTTTCTTTTTTTAGTAATTCAATTTCCATTGTTATCTATGAATTTTTAATTTTTTCAAGAAATGAATTGTAATTGCCTTCAACTATTGCAATGTCTTTTTTAAGGTTTTCAATAATTTCAGTGTTATCTTGATATTCTAATTCTTCATTGCATGCTGGACATAAAAATTCGTAATAAGGATCTGCTGCTGTATCAAAATCAAATCTAACATGGCCGTATGGACATACAAAAAACATGTTTTGTTCTTCATTATTTAATGCTTCATTAAGTTCATTTAACTCAGTTTCACTATCTTTTTTAATTCTACTGATTAGTTCATTTTCTTCAAATTTCCAAGAATAAGTAAACCATTGAGTTTCTGGATCTTTACTTCTTTTATAATTAGCAATTCTTAAATCATAAAGTTTGTATAACATTTTTCTAACGATATTTAGTTTAATACCTGTCTTTTCAGCTATTTCCTCATCTGTTTCAATACCTTCAGTTAATGATTTAATAATTGGAATGATTGTTTTATCAACAGTTTCATTGATATCATTAGAGATATATTGTATATCTTCTGGTGGAAGTTCTAGTGCTCTTATAAGATTATTAATTCCCTCAGGGGTTGATTCATCAGGATATCTTTCTCTGAAATTTTTTTTAAGATTTTTTTCATGGTCCTTTTCAACAATCTGTGATAATAATTTCTTCACTAATATATCATCTATCATTTAATTTCCCCTAATATTAATTATCCTATTTTTTTCAGTGTTTTGGAACTTCTAAATAAATAAAAATAAAAAAGATAACTCCATTAAAAGTAATGTTTAGTTATATTTTTTTTATTATAAAAATATAACTATTTTATATTTAAAATTAATAGTTTTTTAATATATCTAAAAAATTTTCAATAATATACTCAACTTCTTCATCACTTAAAGTTGAATAGATTGGTAGGCTTATTTCATTTTTAAATAAATTGTATGAATTAGGATAATCTTTGATATTAAATCCTAAATTTTTATATGCAGTAAGCATTGGGAGCGGTTTATAATGTACATTTGTACTTATTCCTCTTTCTTCCATTTTAATTATAATTTCATTTCTTTGTTCTAAAGTAATACCTTCAATTCTGGTTAAGTATAAATGGCCAGATGATGTTGAATTTTCAGAGAAATGTTTGGGACATATAATTTTACTATCTTTAAATCCTTCATCATATTTTTTAATAATTTCATGCCTTCTTTTAAGCATGGAGTCATATCTTTCAAGTTGTCCAAGTCCAATTCCTGCCTGAATATCAGTCATATTGCATTTGTATGCAGGAATAAGAATATCATATTCCCAAGATCCTTTTTTAGTTTTTTCCAGTGCATCTTTAGTTTGGCCATGAAGTGAAAAGATTTGTAATTGTTTGTATATTTTTTCACAATCTATTCCATCGTGTTTTTTCCAAGTTACTGCTCCACCTTCTGCGGTTGTTAAATTTTTAACAGCATGGAATGAAAAACAAGTAAAATCAGCAAGGTTTCCAGCAGTTTTATTATTTTGAATAGCTCCAAAACCATGGGCACAGTCTGCTAACACAATGATTCTACCATAAGCTTCTTGTAATTCATTATTAGCAGTAAATAATTCTTTTTTGTTTTCGATTATTTCATATATTTTATCGTAATCGCATAATATTCCTGCAATATCAACAGGCATAATAACTTTTGTTTTTTCAGTGATTGCATCGCTTACTTTTGAGTAATCCATTTCTTCCTTATCTTCTTGACTATCAATTATTATGGGTGTTGCTCCTACATGACAAATTACACTACAAGTTGCAGTATAAGTGTATGCAGGTACAATTACCTCATCACCTTCACCAATACCTAATAACCTTAAAGTCATTTCTAAAGCAGTAGTTGCTGAACTTAAACAAACAGTTTTATCATTTCCACAGTATGCACTGATTCTTTTCTCAAATTCTTTTGTTTTAGGTCCTGTTGTAATCCATCCGGATTTTAATGCTGCTACAACTTCTTCAATTTCTTTTTCGCTTATGTCAGGTGGTGAAAATGGAATATTCATGTTTTATTCTCCGTTAACTTCTTTAGGTTCCTTGTAAGTAGGGACACATTTTTTCATAGTTTCTTTAATAATTTGTTTATCTGTAATTTCGTTATTTATAATTTCCCTGAATGCATCTAATTTTTCTTCAACATCGTTCATTGTGTAATCCATTGGTTCTGTAATGAATATCTTTTCATGTCCGGTTTCTTCAAGATTTTCCTCGTTCATTAGAATTTCTTCATATAATTTTTCTCCAGGTCTTAAACCTGTAAATGTTATGTCAATATCTTTTCCAAGAGTTAATCCTGATAATTCGATTAAACTTTTAGCTAAATCATAAATTTTAACTGGTTCTCCCATATTCAGTACAAATATTTCTCCACCTTTTGCATAGGTAATTGATTGTAATACTAATGCTACTGCTTCAGGTATTGTCATAAAGAATCTTGTAATATCTTTATGTGTTACTGTTACAGGCCCACCGGATTCAATTTGTTTTTTGAATAAGGGGACCACTGATCCATTACTTCCTAAAACATTTCCAAAACGAACAGCTACAAATTCAGTTTTGCTTTCTTTATCTTTTGCCTGGATAAGCATTTCGCATAATCTTTTAGTAGCTCCCATTATGTTTGTTGGATTGACTGCTTTATCAGTTGAAATTAAAATAAAACGTTTTGTGTTGTATTTGTCACATGCGTTAACTAGATTATAAGTTCCAAATACATTATTTTTAATTGCTTCAGTGGGGTTATTTTCCATTAGAGGAACATGTTTATGTGCTGCTGCATGGAAAACAATTTCTGGTGAATATTCTTCAAATATTTCAAATATTCTTTCTTCATCTCTAATGTTAGCTATAATTGCTATAATCTCGTCATTTGGATAATTGGCCTTAAGTTCTAGCTCAATGTTGTATAAGCTATTTTCATATATGTCTAACATTAATAATTTCTTTGGATTATGGAGCATTATTTGTCTACAAAGTTCTTCACCGATAGATCCTCCTCCACCAGTTACTAAAACAACTTTATCATTAATTAAGCTTTTAATATTATTATTATCAAGTTCTACAGGTTCTCTTCCAAGTAAATCTTCAATTTGAACATCTCTTAGACTGTGGTATAAATTTTCAGAGGATATTGCTTCTCTTAAGTCAGGTAATGCTTTTACATTAGCAGTTGTTTTATTACAAATCTCTAAAATTTCTTTTTTATTTTCATTATCGATATTTACAATTGTGAAAAATATTGTATCAATTTCTTCGTTTTCGCATATTTTTTGAATATCATTCCTATTTCCAATAATTTTCACACCAGCAACAGAATAACCTCTACGTTTTTTATTATCATCAATAATTCCAACAATATCATACTTTCCTTTTAATGTAGTTTGCAATGTTTTAATGATATTATTTGCAGAATATCCTCCACCTATAATCAATAATTTTTCCTGATTTTCGGAAGTGTAGTTAATTCCTTTATTTGTAATGTCTGATAATAAGGAATATCTTATTATTAAACGATAAACAACAGTTATTATACCAATGAAAATACCTGCAGATAAATTGAATTTTATTGAAGGATTTTTCATACCAATTATATCCTCAATCAAAGAAATGACAAGCAAGGATATTATTGAAAGAAGAATGTACATGATATAGTCTTGGTTATTTTCGTAACGAATAATGTTTGAATATCTTTTTGTTAATCTGAAAATTATTTGTAAAACAATTATTCCGAGTATTATACTAATTAAAATTTCTTTTTTAGCTATTATGCTTATCGGATCCATTAAAAAAGAGTCGGTGATTAGAACAGATATTAAATAATATCCTAAAACAACGGATAAAGAATCCATTAATGGCAATAAGAAATTTCTATATTTTCCAAAACTATCTACATTCATGAGAATCATCTTATTAAATTCACTTATAACTTATAATATAAGCATTTTTATTTATGTTTATTAATTAAATATAAAAGTTTCTTTAAAGTATTTTTTAACCTAAAAATTTTAAATTTTAGCAAATTTTATTTTGTGGTGAATGGTTGTATTCGTCTAATTATTACTGCAGGGGTATGTGTGATTGAATCAAGGTCTTCAATGGTTACTTCATCAAATTCACTACCAAGAACATCTTTAACACTATGTATGGTTTTCATTTCTGTGGAAAGTGATTTCTGATAATCTTCTGCAATATTAGCTATCTTCAATGCAGTTTCAACATCTATTTTTTCGCTGCAGCCTAATGGGGTAGAACCCATGTTTTTGGATAGCTGTCCTTTAACATATCCGAAAAATCCATTGTCTGCATTGATTCCTTCAATCGCAATTGGAAGTCCAGTAAAATATTTTCCGTTTTTCATATATGTTGCATCAGTATCGATAATCATTACACAAACTTCCTTTCCGATTTTCTTTTTTAATTCTTTTGCAACATTTCCAGGATTATCTGGAAGTAGGGAAACATAAGTCCCAGGAGCATTACTTAAATCGACACCTGCCTCTGAAGCAGGTTTTAATGCATGTTTTAGACCATACAATTGTAAAATTACTTCTTTATGAGCATATGTTTCTTTAGGTAATTTTCTTAGATTTTTAATGGTTCTTTTTTTAATTCCCAAAGCCGGTCCCAAAATATATCCCCATAAATATTTGCTCCAAACTGTTGTTAAAAATTTAGCGGTTAATGATGGAGAATATTTGGATTCATCAACCAATCTTCCCTGTGATACTGAGATAGGTGTTTCAGCTATCACTAAATAATCATTATCTTTCATTAATTTTTTAGCAGGTTCAATAATAACATCCAAATTATCATTTGGTTTAATATAATCTGTTTCAATAGGAATCACAATGTAATTTCCATTAGTAACGTGTTTTATGTCTTTTAATTCATCATTGTTATCTGTCATAAAAATCTTTATTATTATTAATTGATATAATAATATAATTAATATAAGATATTTTATAATTATCTATTAGTAAAGGGTGTTGTTATGGCAAGAAAATTTATTACATATTTTGATAAAGAAGGCAATGATTACACTGATGAATTAATAATGGCTGTTAAAGATAAATTAGATATAATGGATATTAAAACAATCCTAATTGCTTCTGCTACTGGTGAATCTGCATTAAAATTGTATGAGGTAGTTGGTGATGATGTTGAAATTATTAATGTAACTCATCATGTGGGATTTAGTGGTTCTAATGAGTCAGATATTTCTAAAGATATGGTTGAAAAACTTGAAAAAGTTGGAATTAAAACATATTTTGGAAGTCATGCATTTAGTGGTGCGGCAAGAGGGGTTACCAATAAATTTGGAGGTTATTCTTCATTAGATATTATTGCAAATACTTTTAGAATGTTTTCGCATGGCATTAAAGTTGGAGCTGAGATATCTATTATGGCTGCAGATGCAGGTTTAGTACCAGTTGGGGAAGAAGTAATTGCTATTGGTGGTAGAGCTCATGGTGTTGACAGTGCGGTTATTTTAACTCCAGTTAATTCAAAAGATTTATTTGATTTAAAAATTCATGAAATTATAGCGATGCCAAGAGATTAAATAATATTTTAATAATTATACTAATTTTTGATAGTTATATATATT
>NZ_JBNMGD010000031.1:0-17027 GCF_050872065.1 Methanobrevibacter sp. | reverse complement strand
TTATTATATAATATTGACAATATTTTTATTTTAGAAATGCGTGTCAATGTATTAATTTTAGCCAAGAGGTTATATTTCATGTATGTTAAAAAATTTGAGGATTTAAATAAATCTGATATTCCAATTGCTGGTGGAAAAGGTGCTAATTTGGGTGAATTAACTCAAGCAGGTATCCCAGTACCTCCAGGTTTTGTTGTAACTGCACAAACTTATGAAAAGTTCATGGTGGAAACAGGAATCAATGATCAAGTTTTAAGTATTCTTGATAAAATTGATATCAATGATACTAAGGCTCTTCAAGCAGCTTCTGAAGAAATCAAAGCTATTATTAATGAAACTCCTATTCCAGAAGACATGGTTTTAATTATTACTGAAGCTTACAATCAACTTTGTCAAAGATGTGATGAAGATGATGTTGAAGTAGCTATTAGATCTTCTGCAACAGCTGAGGATTTACCTGAAGCTTCATTTGCAGGTCAACAAGACACTTATTTATATGTTTCTGGAAATGATTCAGTATTAGAGTACTTGAGGAAATGTTGGGCTTCCTTATTTGAAGCAAGAGCTATATTTTACAGAGAAGAAAATAATTTTGAACATTCAAAAGTTTTAATCGCTGTTGTTGTCCAAAAAATGGCAAATGCAGATAAAGCAGGGGTAATGTTCACTGTAAATCCATCTACTGGTGAAGATATAGCTTTAATCGAAGGATCATGGGGTCTTGGAGAAGCTGTGGTTTCTGGTGATGTAACTCCAGATAATTATCAAGTTGCTAAAAAAGACAATGATATTATCAATGTTGCCGTAAGTGATAAAAAGGTCATGTACGTCAATGATGAAAATGAAACCAGTGTTAAAGTTGATGTTCCAGAAGATATGAGAAATGAAAGAGTATTATCTGACGAAGAGCTCATTGAATTAACAGAAATGGGTAAAAAAGTTCAAAATCATTACGGTGAACCAATGGATACCGAATGGGCATTTGAAAAAGGAGAATTATTCTTATTACAAGCAAGACCTATCACTACTTTAGGTGATGCTGTTGAAGATGCTGGTGAAGTTTCTTCTGAAACTGGTGATGTTTTAGTAAGAGGTCTTGGTGCAAGTCCCGGTATGGCTTCTGGTAATGTTAAAATTATTTTAGATATTGCAGAATTAGATAAAATTGAAGATGGGGACATAATGGTTACTACTATGACTACTCCAGATATGGTTCCTGCTATGAAAAGATCAAGCGGAATTGTAACTGATGAAGGTGGAGTAACATGCCATGCGTCTATTATTTCTCGTGAACTTGGAATTCCTTGTGTTGTGGGTACTGGTGATGCTACAACTGTTTTAGAAGAAAATACTAGTGTAACTATTGATGGTAAAAAAGGATTAGTATTTGAAGGACTTTCTGAAATTACTAAAGAAGAAGTACAAGTAACTGGTAGTGTTGAAGCAGCTCCAATTATAACTGTTACTGAAGTGAAAGCTAATGTAAGTATGCCTGAAGCAGCAGCTAAAGCAGCTGCAACTGGTGCAGATGGTGTAGGTTTACTTAGAACCGAACACTTAATGTTAACTGCTGGTGTTCACCCAGGAAAATTCATTGCTGATGGAAGGGAAGATGAATTAATTGATACCATTGCTGAAAATGTTATGATTGTAGCGGATGAATTCTATCCAAAACCAGTATGGTATAGGACTTTAGATGCTCCTACTGATGAATTTATTACATTAGAAGGTGGAGAAAATGAACCTATAGAACATAACCCAATGCTTGGTTGGAGAGGAATCAGAAGGGAACTTGATCAACCTGAAATTCTCAAATGTGAATTCAAAGCTATTAAAAAATTACATGAAAAAGGATACACTAATATTGGAATTATGGTTCCATTATCACAAAGTCCAGAAGAACTTAAACAAGCTAAAGCACTCTGTTCTGAAATTGGTTTAGAACCTCATAAAGATGTTGAATTTGGTATGATGGTTGAAATTCCGGCTGCAGCATTAACTATTGAAGATTATATTGCAGTAGGTATTGACTTTGTAAGTTTAGGAACCAATGATTTAACACAATATACTCTTGCTGTTGATAGGAACAATGAATATGTTGCAAAACATTATTCCGAAGAACATCCTGCAGTAATGAAATTGATTGAAATGACAATCAAAAAATGTGTTGAAGCGGGTGTTAAATGCAGTATCTGTGGTCAAGCAGGTAGTGTACCTCGTATTGTTGAAAAGCTTGTTGGATTTGGAATTACAAGTGTATCTTCAAACACTGATGCTATAGCAGAAGTTAGAAAAACTGTTGCTAGAGCTGAACAAAAAATTATTCTTGATGCTGCTCGTCAACGTTTAGAATAATCTTTTAATTTCTTTTTTTTATTTTTATTAAATTTTAAATTTAGGTTATTTTATGGATGAAAAACCAATAGATAAAGATGTTATTTTAGAGGAGTTAGATAAGCTCCACGATTTAGATCAGGATTATAATGATGGTAGAATTTTAGGTTCAATGTGTACTGAGGCAAATTCTTTTGCTAAGGAAGTTTATTATAAATTCATTGATACAAATTTAGGTGATCATGGTCTTTTTAAAGGTACGAAATTAATCGAAAGTAAAGTCATTGAATCTATTGGTGAATTATTATCTATTGAAAAACCTTATGGTCATATTGTAACTGGTGGTACTGAAGCTAACATTATGGCAATACGTGCTGCTAGAAACTATGCAAGAAAATTCAAGGGAATAGTGGATGGAGAAATAATCATTCCTGAATCCGCTCATTTTTCATTTAAAAAAGCTGCAGAAATGTTAAATTTAAAAATTGTTGAAGTAAATCTTGATGATAATTATAAAATTGATGTAGATTCACTTAAACGTTTGATTTCAGATAAAACAGTTGCTATTGTGGCTATTGCAGGTACTACGGAGTTAGGTTTAATCGATCCAATAGAAGAAATTTCAAAAATAGCTTATGAGAATAATATTTACTTACATGTTGATGCTGCTTTTGGTGGATTTTCTATTCCATTTTTAAGAGAAATGGGATTTGATTTGCCTGTTTTTGATTTTTCTTTAGAAGGAGTATGTTCTATAACTATTGATCCTCATAAAATGGGTATGGCACCAATTCCTGCTGGAGGTATTCTTTTTAGAAAAGAAGAATATCTTGATGTTATGGCAATTGATTCTCCTTATTTAACCATTAAAACTCAGTCAACAATTGTAGGGACACGTTCCGGTGCTGCTTCTGCGGCTACTTATGCTGTCATGAAATATCTTGGAAAAGAAGGATATTCTAAATTAATCAAAGAAGCAATGGATAATACTAAATTTTTAAAAGAAAATCTTGAAAAAATTGGTTATGATGTTATTTGTGAACCTGAATTAAATCTTATTGCATTTAATCATCCTAATATGTGTGCTAATGAATTTGCAGAAAAATTAGAGGGATTAGGTTGGAAAGTTTCAGTTGCTAAATGTCCTGTAGCTATTAGGGTTGTATTAATGAATCATATAAAATTAAATCACTTAAAAGAATTAATAGAAGATTTAAAAGAAATATTTTAACTTTTAATCTTCTGTAATATTTTCGACATACATTAAGGGGTAATTGAGTTCTTCAACAAATTCAATTCTTATTGTAGTTTTAACATTGTCTACTTTTGTATATATTTTAACGTCTAACATATCCCCATTAAGAGAAGTGTAGTCAAACTCGGTCATTGATTCTTCAAGCTTATCAAATCTGATTTTAACATCAACATCTTCAATTGCAGGTTGTAATCTTAAAGAATCTTCCATACTTTTTTCTAATCCTTTTTTTGTATTTTTATTGACGGGTGTTCCTACAAATTGGTGGAATAGAGCACCCATACTAATTGCACCTTCGAAAATTGCTCTTTCTCTTTTTGTTATATTTGAAAAATATTTTTTATCAATGTCCATTGTTATCCTCCATTTAAAAATATGATTTTTTCATAAAATATCTCGGATGGGATTGGATTTATGCAGAAGTAAAATAATAATGCTGAAATTATTAAAACAACCGCGAAAATATAAATTCTATTATCTTTAGGATAGAAATAACTGAATATCATTCCTACTATAAAGAATATTGCAGATAAGATAATTGCATTAGATGCCTGTGGGTTTTCTTTAATGATTTCATTATTCACGGAACCTTCTTTTTCTAGTTCTCCTTCAACTATTATTCTGTTTTCTGTAGATCCGATTGGATCACAAGTTATTAGGAACAATGATTCGTTTCCTCCAACTGGCACATCGGCAGTTCCAGGTACGATTGTTGTGTTAGTTACTGTGTAATTTAATTCTCCAATTCCTGGCCATTCTAATGCTAATGAATCACCAACTGAAAGTTCATTTAATCTTAAAAAAGGAGAACCTTGGAGGGTCCTATGACCGTATAATGCAACATAATCTTTAGTTGGAATGTTGTCTCCAGGGTCATTTAATACTCCTTGATTTAATGATATATTATTAATTTTTTCATTGACTCCGATGTTAGGTATTATAATAGTTGGGCAATCGATGTTTCTTTCCACTGAGATTTTGGATGAAAAGTAATTTACTTCTCCCATTGCATATAATCCAATTATTAATATACAAATAATAATAACTATAGTTGAGATAGTTGGTTTTTTCATAGTATCAACTTTGTTAAATCTAATATAATACTTTTCTCAATCTGTGTATGTTGAGTTTATTTCATTTATCATCCAGTTAGGTGCTTTTGCTGTTGGAATTGTTAAAATGATGCTGTCCATATTATTTATCACATAATCCACTTTATCCTGTGGTGTTTCGATTAGAAGCATATATTGTGCATTTAAATCACCTAGATTTATCTGTCTTTCATAATTTGATAGTTTTATCCCATAATTTTTAAGCATCTCAAAGGTTTTTTCTTCATCATAACCGTTGATTATTGATCCTTTGATTAATTCAAGAACATCTGATGAAAATGCTTTTGTATTCTCTTTGGGATTGGTATTGTTCCCTTTTATTATAGTATTAGATTTTGAATATTCTGAATCAATTTCTCCATTGTCTTCATATCTCATTATTGCCAAAACTGTACATCCACTTATATCTGGGCTTGTATTATTCGAAGTGTAATTTTCAAGAGTATTGTTGTTGTTAGTATAAATATCCACTACACTTCCTACAGTTACAAGACCTGCTCCTGCTTGAAGTCTTGAGACTAAAATTGGAACAGATACAGTATTAGGTTCTTCAAACTTAATTTTTGACAAAACTTCCGCATTATTCTCGTTTACAATATTAATTGCTTTTTTTGTTGGTAGTATTATATTTTTACTTTCGTTTGAATATATTGCCATAGTCCTGTTATACTTGTCTTTATTAGAGTAGATTGATTTTTTGTGAAATGATTGCCAATCTTTTGTTGCTGGTGTCAATATGTTTATTTGTTCTATTTCTTCAGGAGTTCTTGCATCATTGATTCGGTTTTCTAATAAAATTGAATTTTGGGATGTTGTTAATGGTCCACTGTATAAGTCATGTAGTTCATTTAATTTTGTTGTTTTTGCAAGGGTTAACTCCTGTTGTGCAGGTTCATAGATTAAGAAGTAATATGCTGATGAGATTATAGTAAGCAGTATTAGTGTAGTTATTATTATGCCGATTTTTTCCTTTTTTTCATCATTTGATATATCAACAGAATTTGGGCTTAAATAAACTCCAAGTTTATGGTTCAGTTTTTTTAGTGGTGTTAATTCGTTTTCTTTTTTATTTGGTTTTGAATATTCTTCTGTTAGTTGTTTTTTTAATTCTTTTGTTTCTTCAAAACCTTTTGGATACAATGGATCTCTTGGTTTCTTATCATTCATTATTTATACTCCTAATTTTGAATAAATTTAGATGGGTAATTTAATTATAGGAGTAATGTTGCTCATTTTTTAATTAAATTAACTATTAGGTAGTATAAGCAGAATAATAGTAATAATGTTGCAGGAATATTAATATTAAATAAAATTATATCAATTGGAAGAATTAATATTAATATTAATATGGATGATATTGCAATTAATGGCATATTGTCGAATTTAGGATATTTTATGTTACTTATCATAATTAATGAAATGATTATGCTTAATAAAATTGCAATATATGGATTAAATAACCCACTTAGATAAAATGATCCTATTACTAATGATATTCCAGGGATTGGAAATCCGATAAAATCATGAGTATCTATTTTGTCTGCAATCACATTATATCTTGTTAATCTTAAAACTCCACAAATTACAATTAATAAGCTAGCAAGTGTTACTACTATTTGAAAAATGCCTGGGGTGGTGTTAATGCAACTGTAAAGAAAAATTGCTGGTGCAACTCCAAATGAGACAATATCTGACAATGAATCGATATTTTTCCCAAAACCTAATTCATCTTGCCTATTTATTTTACGTGCTACCCAACCATCTGTTGAGTCGAATATAATTGCAATAATCATTAGGATTGCAGCCATGCTGAACTCATGATTAAGTGAAAAGATTATTGATAAAAATCCTGAGGACATATTCATTAAAGATATGATGTCTGATAGTGCAATGAAACTTTTCATATTAGTGTTTTCAATTTTCATATTCGAACTCCAGTATTACTTTTTAGTTTATTTCTTATTAAGCTTATCTTTTATTTTACTTTATTTTTATGTATATTTGTATTTAATACTTAATAATACTTATTTTTATTTGTACTTATTAATTATTCTAGTTTTTCATTATTCAATCAAATTATCATTAATGTGATTGTTTTTAATTAATAATTTTGCAGTTAATTTGTTTTTTATTATATTATTATTCTAAAAGATAAAATATATATAATAATTTTTTTATAAATAGTAATGGTTAAACTTTAATAAATGGTTTATTAATTTAAAATGTTAGATTTATTTTTTGGTGGATAAAATTTAATATTTTTTAATAGCAGTAATGTTTATTTATGTAAATTGGATTCAAATCAATATTGAGTGAGTAGTTAGATGATAGAAGATAATATACGTGTTCTCAGACAAGCAGCAAGAGTTTCTGCTAATAATGACTATAAAATTGAGAAAAATTGGTGTGTTATTGCAGGAAATGCTGATTTAGTCGATAAAGCAGCTTATAATGCTATTGCATCTAACCATCGTGTTAAGATATTATTTAGAGAACATGTAATTTTGAAAGAGGGTAATTTGGATAAAAAGTTCGATTTCATCATGCTTTATGGTAATTCTATCGTTATTGATGAATTTAAAAAATTTGCAGACCAAGAGGGTGGAGCTTATGTAAGAATATTACGTAAGTATTTGGTCGAAGATCCAAATTTAATGGTTTTAGTCGCCCCAGACAATGTCATTAAAAAGACAGTGTCAGTATTAGAAAAATCAAAGATATCCTTTGCAATTTTACAGGATTCACAAACTACTGGATTTATTGATGTTGATTTGAGTAATGATGTAAAGTTACCCAATTTTATTAAATCTGTATTGAAACCATTTTATAATGCGAATGAAGTTGTTTTATCAACAATTTTAATTTCTGTCGATAAAAAGGACGAAATTAAAAAAGTTCAAAGTATAGCTACATCTAACAGAATTTTCGTTATTGACTTTAAAGATATTGTAACGGAGGAGTATTCATGAACATTTTTGGAAAAGAAGAAGAAGAACCACAGATTAATGATACCAAAGTTATTAGCAATAGTTTAGGAATTGATTTAGGAACATTGAACACTGTAATTGCAAAACCTTCAGGTGATAAATTTGATTTATATCAAATACCATCTGTTGTTGCTGTTAAAAAAGATGATCCTTCAGAAGTTTTGGCTGTTGGGGAAGAAGCTAAAAAAATGCTAGGAAGAACTCCAGAGGATATTCTTGCTGTAAGACCTTTGAAAAAAGGCGTAATTGAGAATGTTGTTCAAGCTCAAGCATTATTGATTAAAGCTATGCAAATTGGTATTGATGAGGGGGAAAGTGTTGGAAGAATTGTTATTGGTATTCCTGGTGATGCTTCTGAAGTAGAAAAGAATGCTGCTGAAGAGATAGGTAGAAAAGCTGGAGCTCAGAATATTTTAGTTATTAGTGAAGGATTGGCTGCAGCTATTGGTGCAGGATTACCTATTGCTGAAGCTAATGGAACTATGGTTGTTGATATTGGTGCTGGATCAACTGATATTGTTATCATTTCTCTTGGTGGTATTAATGATATTGAAACTGTTAGATGTGGTGGAGATGACATTGATAATAAAATTGTTGAACTTGTAGCTGAAAAATATGATGTGGCTATTGGTATTCATGATGCTGAATCTGCTAAAATAGAAGTAGGTATGGTACACTGTTCCGAACAATTAGAAAATCTTAGTGTTGAAATAATTGGTAAATCTTTAGAAACTAATAGGCCTAAAAAAGTCATAATCGACTCTATGCTTGTTGCAGAAGCTGTTGAACCTTATATGCAAGAAATTATTGATGGATTAAATGTTATTTTAGAAAGATTATCTCCTGAATTGATGATGGGTGTTTACAATAATTCTGTTGCAGTTGGTGGAACTTCAAGACTTCGTGGTATGAAAGAAAGAATATTTGATGAAATATCTATTCCTATAGCAATTTCTGAAGATCCTATGACTGTTGTAGCAAAAGGTACTGCTATTGTTGCTGCTGAACCTCTTGCATTAGAACCTGAAGTACGTCTTAGAGCTATGAAATAAATATTTTTATTTATTTCTTTTTTTTACTTTTTTTATTTGATTTTTATGGATATTTTAGGAATTGATGAAGCGGGTAGGGGATCTGTTTTAGGTCCAATGGTTATTGCAGGAGTTATTGTTCCTGAAAAAATGGGCAAAGTTCTTGAAAGAATGGGTGTTAAGGATTCTAAAAGGCTTACCCCTAATAGACGGACTATTTTGTCTAGAAAATTAAGAAAAATGTTTGATTTTGAAATTGTGATGATTTCTGCTCGTGAAATTGATGAATTAAGGGAAAATGGTGTTAATCTTAATGAGATAGAAAAAAATGCCATGGAAAGTATCATTTTAAAATTAAAACCTGAAAAAACTATTGTTGATGCTGTAGATGTTAAAGCGGAACGTTTTCAAGAAAATTTATGTAAAGACACTGGTTATAATGTTGTAGCTGAACATAAAGCTGATGATAAGTATATTGAAGTTAGTGCAGCATCTATCATTGCAAAAACCGAAAGGGATGCTCAGATTAAAGAGATTAATAATGACTATATTAAGTCAGGTGGTATTGGTTCAGGTTATCCGTCAGACCCAAAAACTAAAAAATTTTTAACTAATTATACTTATGATGAAATGCCTGATTTTGTTAGAAAGTCATGGGCTACTGTTGCAAAAATGAGATAATTTAGTGCTTTTTTTTAAAATAATATTTAAGTATATGAATTTATATAAATATTCTTATAAAAAATTTTCAATTTAATATTTTATAGAGGATGAAAATGATTATTGAGAATATTACGCCTTTTATTGATGGAGTAATGGATCTTTTTACTCAAGGAGGAATTATTACTTATGTAATTCTTTTTGTGGGGATTTATGGTTTTATTATTGCATTGAGAAAGATTTTATATCTTAGAAAAATTAGTAAAGTAGATACAACTGAAATATTTGGAGTTGTAACTGCATCTATGGAAAGAGGAGGGGCTGTAGAAGCTTTAAAACAGATAAATGGTTTTAAGAATCCTATTTCCAGGATTATTTCTGAAACTTTAAAGATTGGTTATAAAAATAAAACAGAAGTTGAAGAAAGTATGGAACAAATTTTCATTGTTGAAGTAGGAAAAATGACTAAAGGGTTAAATACAATTAAAACCATTACTGAATTAGCACCATTTTTAGGTTTAATCGGTACTGTTATTGGTATTTGGTTGACTTTTAAATCATTAGGTGTAAATCCAGATTCTGCTGCGATGGCAGAAGGTATTTATGTTGCATTAACTACAACTATTATGGGACTTTTAGTCGCAATTGTTTTATTACCACTTTATACTTATATCCAAGGTCTTATTGAAGTAGAAATGGATAAAATTGAACTTGCTACAAAAATGACCAATTGGGGTTTTGCAGTAGTTAAAGTTAGAGTTGATTCAAATGTTGAATGTGCACTTGAAGCATTACAAGAAGCTGAAGGGGTTGTTAATACAAGATTTATTTCAGATCCATACGCAAATATTAAAGTTTCTTTTAAACCAAGCATGTTAGATAAAAGTATTTCCAATATTATATTGGAAAAGTGTAATGTTAATGCTGAAATTACTGAAAGTAAACTAAAACAATAGGTGATTAAATGGCAATTGATGTTGGAAGACATAAAAAGAAAATTTCAGACAACAAGCCAAATATCAATTTAGTTCCATTTATTGATATTCTATTCACAATTATGATTTTTTTAGTAGTGACTAGTAATTTTTCAGCTGAAGCTCAAGCGGACGATGCAGATGTTACAGAGGGTGGTGGAAAACCTAATGTTACTTCTGTTTCAGGTGATGTTGAATACTATGTAATGCCTGTAGCTAATTTGCATAAAGTCACTGTCAATGGTGTTGATAAATCAGACACGATTCTGAATAGTGCTGTTGGTGTTCAAGCAAATGTAATTGATAATGGTAAAATTTCCATTAAACCTGGTGAAATTGATATTACAACTCCATCTGGAATTTCACCTGATAAAGCAGTCCAACGTCCGCAACTTTAAAATAGAGGAATAAAAATGTATACAGGTAGAATTTTATCAACTGGAATGACCTGTGAAGGTAAGCCTTTTGTTGCATATAGGGTTTCAAGTAGGTCATTTCCAAATAGGCAATGTCTTAAATTTGAAAATCGTGCGGCAGTTGTTCCAAAAGAAGGATTTGAAAAGGATATTTTTGAAAATCCTTATATTACTTACAATTGCATTCGCATTGTTAATGATTTTGCAATTGTATCTAATGGGTCTCAAACTGATGTTATAGCAGATAAAATTGCTTTAGGGATGAATTTAAAGGATGCAATAGCATATTCATTACTTACAATGGACTATGAGAAGGATAGTTATAATACTCCAAGAATTACTGCGGGGGTTACTGCTTCTAGTGATGAAGATGAATATGAATGTTATTTTGGTATAGTTAACGACCATAAGATTTTGGTTGAGCAAATTCCATATGGAAAGGCAGTATTTATTTCAACTTATGGTACTCAAGTTCCTGATCCAGTGGAATTTAATGCAGAAACAGCTACTGATGGTGCTAAGTTTATTTTTGATGAATGCACTTTTGCAGAGTATGAAAAGCCAGTAACTTCTTCTGCTGCAGTTTTTGATGGAGAATGGGCTATTGATGTCTATAATCCATAATCTTTTCTTTTTTTTAAACTTTTTTTAGATGATTATTATGAGTATTGAATTATTTGGTTTAGAGAATATTCCTATTATTGATGGGGATAGTGATATTTCAAAAATTATTAAGGAAGCTATTGAAAAGCAAGGATGTGGCATTTGTCATGGGGATATTATATTAATTGCTGAAACCTTAATTTCAAAAGCTGAAGAGAATTTTATAAAATTGGACGATTTAACTCCATCAAATCAAGCTATTGAATTAGCAAAGAAAGCTAAAAAAGATCCACAATTAGTTGAATCTATTATCCAACAATCCAATGAAATTGTTGCAGTAGGTCCAAAATTCATCATTACAGAAACTGTTCATGGTTTTGTTTGTGCTAATGCAGGTATAGATGAATCTAATGTGGGTGATGGTTTTGCTACTCCAATGCCTAAGAATGCAGACAAATCTGCTTTTAAAATTCGTGAATATTTGGAAGAAGAATTTGGTGAAGAAATTGCAGTTATTATAACTGATACTCAGGGAAGAGCATTTAGGTTTGGTGCTGTTGGTACTGCAATTGGATGTTCAGGAATTTCTCCAATATGGAAAAGAGTTGGTGAAAAAGATTTGTATGGTAGGGAACTCGAAACTACTGAAATTGCGACTTGTGATGAATTAGCTTCAGCAGCATCTCTTATAATGGGTCAGGCTGATGAAGGTCTTCCAGTTGTTATTATTCGTGGTTTTGATAGTTTTGATACTTTAAGGGATGTTAATTCAAATATTAAATCTGTTCTCATGCCAAAAGAATTTGATGTATTTAGAAATTGAGTGGTTTTATGATTACTGTTTTATCTGGTGGAACTGGTACTCCGAAATTATTGCAAGGATTAAAAGAAGTCATTAATCCTAAAGATTTGAATATTATTGTTAATACATTAGAAAATAACTATTTTTCTGGTGTTTATGTATCTGCAGATATTGACACCGTGTTATATACTATGGCAGATATGATTAATGATGAATTATGGTATGGTGTTAAAAATGATACATTCATTACTCATGAACGTCTTGAAGAGCTTGGATGTCCGGAATTACTTAGAATTGGAGATATTGATCGTGCAACTAAGATACAAAAGACTCAATTGATGGAAAAATATGGTCTTAATAAAGCATGTGAAATTCAGGCTAAGAATATGGGTATTTCATCAAGAATTATTCCAATGAGTGAAGAAAATTCAGATATTAAAATTATTACTGATGTGGGTGAATTAGAATTCCATGATTTCCTGATTAAACATCAGTCTGAGCCTGAAGTATTGGATCTTAAATTTTCCAATGTTTCTCCTACTGAGGGAATTGTTGATATAATTAAAAATTCGGATGTTGTAATTATTGGTCCATCAAATCCAATTACTTCAATCTTACCAATTTTATCATTAGATGGTGTCCGTGATGCATTAAAAGAGACTCATGTTATTGCAGTATCTCCAATTATTGGTTCAGATTCTGTTTCAGGACCTGCAAGTAAATTCATGAAAGCATTAGGTATTGATGTTTCTTCTGTTGGGGTGGCATCAATGTATGAAGATTTTTTAGATACGATGATAATTGATATTCAAGATAGTGATAAAAAAACTGAAATAAATCAAATAGTTAATAAAGTAATAATTACAAATACAATAATGAATAATTTAAAAGCTAAAAAAAATTTGGCTAAAATTATTATTGATAGTATTCCTTAATATGGAAAGAGGTTGTTCAATGATACAAATGACATTAATACAAATTGACAATTATGGTCCTTGGACTGTCACTCCAAGACCAAGAACTGAGTCTGACTTACAAATTCTTCAAGCAAGATTATTTGCTGATTTAAACAGTTATTTTGGATCTAAAAAAGGTTTAGTTTTCTTCACTAGATTTGATAACTTACTTGCGATTTCAAATGGTATAAATGAAGAGGATCATTTAAGAATCCAAAGATCTATTAGGAATAAGTATCCTGTTACTGTAAGTATGGGTGTAGGTGCTGCTGAAACTCCGCATGAAGCTCAAAGATTAGCTACTATTGCTCTTCAAAAAGCAGGTAGTGCTCAATCTGGAGAAAGAAAAGAAATTTTAGCTATCGATAGTTTAGTTGATGAAGAAGATAGTTTTGTTCAAGCAGCTCACATTGATATTAACAGTGTTACAGAGACTCTTACTGATATTGAATCTGCTTTTGACACAAGTTTCAGTGTTAATAAAGCTCAACATTATTTGATGACTAAATTAATTAAGAAAGGAGCATTATTGTTCTTCATAGGGGGGGATAATTTCATGGCTCCATGTAATGGATTATCTGAAAAAGAGATTGAAGATTTATTAATTGAAATTGATGAAGAAATTGGTATTAAACTTAAAGCAGGTATTGGAAGAGCTAAAAATGCTGAAGATGCAGCATATATGGCAGATATTGGTTTAGAAGAAATCCGTGCACATAATAACGAAATGTGGACTTGGATTGTTGAAAAAGAAGATTGAGGAATTCTATGCTTAAAGTAGTGGCACCAATGGCAGGTATAACTAATGCTGCTTTTTTAAATAAGGTTATTCCATATGGATTTAATGTAGCTACTTTAGGAGGATATAGTTTAGATTGTCCTACAATTGAAGCCAGTAAAAAGATTATTCAACGGGGAAGGAAAGAATTTAATTTTCCTTTGGATGTGATTTTTCATCATATTGAAAATGAAGTTGATTTAATTAAAAAAACTCATAATAATGTAAAAGTTTCAGCTAATGTTCGTGCAACAAATCCCCAACCAATAATTGATGTGGGAAATATTAAAAAATTGGATATTGTAGAAATTAATTGTCATTGTCGCCAAAAAGAAATTTTAGATATTGGTTGTGGACAGGAAATGTTAAAAAGAGATGATTTAAAAGAATTCATCTCTCAGATTGTTGATAATACGAATAGTGAAGTTTCAGTTAAAATCAGGGCTAATGTTGAATGTGTTGATACATTAAAAATAGCTCAATTGATTGAAGATGCTGGTGCTGATTATTTACATATTGACGCAATGAAAAAAGGCGTTTTTGAAGCTGACTGGGAACTTTTAGAAAAAATTTGTAATAATGTTGATATTAAGGTTATTGGAAATAATTCTGTAAATTCAGAAATTAATGTTAAAAAGATGATTGACACTGGTGTTGATGGTTTTTCAATTGCTCGTTCTGTTATTTCTGGAAATTTAGAATTTAATATCTAATCTTTATTTTTTAAAACAATTGTTATTAGAAAGTATTATTAATACTTTAATATATAATTAATTTTAATAGGTGATTTAATGGATTTTATAACACTTAAAAATATTACTAAAACTTTTGATGGTGTTGATGTTCTTAAAGATGTAAATTTAAAAATTAGTGAAGGAGAAACTTTAGGTATTTTAGGACGTAGTGGAAGCGGAAAATCTGTTTTAATTAACATGTTGAGAGGTACATCAGATTATAAACCTGATGCAGGTCAAATATTAGTTAATGTAGCTGTTTGTCCAGAATGTTTAGCAGTAGATTCTCCATCTCATGCTGGTGAAAAATGTAGTTGTGGTGCAACTTTAGAAGCAAAAGAAGTGGATTTCTTTAATGCAGAAAGGAAATTATTCTCAAGTATTAAAAGAAGAATTTCCATTATGTTGCAACGTAATTTTGCATTATATGATGAGGAAACCGTAATTGAGAATGTAATGAGAGCAATGCCTGAGGGTAAAGACTATGAAGAAGGAATTTATGAAGCTTTAGAATTACTTGAAATGGTTCAAATGAATCATAGGATTACTCATATTGCTCGTGATTTAAGTGGTGGGGAAAAACAGAGAGTTGTACTTGCAAGACAATTGGCAAAGTCTCCAATGATGTTTTTAGCTGATGAACCTACAGGTACATTAGACCCTCAAACTGCGGTTAAGCTTCATAACACTCTAAAAGAGGGTGTTAAAGATAAAGGAATAACCATGGTAATCACTTCTCACTGGCCAGAAGTAATGATTGAATTAGCAGATAGTGTTATCTGGTTAGAAGAGGGTCAAATTAAGGAAGAAGGGGATCCTCAAAAAGTTGTAAATGATTTTGTAGCTACAATTCCTATCCCTAAAAAACAGGAAATTCCTGAATTTGGAGAACCTGAAGTAGTTTTAGAAAATGTTAAAAAACATTATTATTCCATCGAAAGAGGTGTTGTTAAAGCAGTTGATGGTGTGGATTTAACTATTAATAAGGAAGAAATATTTGGTATTGTAGGTTTAAGTGGTTCTGGAAAAACCACTACTGCTAGGATGTTAATGGGATTGACTGAACCAAGTGGGGGAGATATAGAAATCAAGCTTGGTGATGAATGGATTGATATGACTAAAGTAGGCCCTATTAATCGTGGTCGTATAATGCCTTATATTGGATTATTACATCAAGAATATTCTTTATATCCTCATAGGACAATTCTTGGTAATTTAACTGATGCAATTAGTCTAAATCTACCTGCTGAATTTGCTAAAATTAAAGCAATCCATGCATTGACTACTGTTGGATTTTCAGATGAACTTGCAGAGAACATTCTTGAGAAATATCCTGATCAATTAAGTGTGGGTGAAAGACATAGGGTTGCTTTAGCTCAAGTTTTAATTAAAGAACCTAATTTAATCGTGTTGGATGAACCAACAGGTACTATGGATCCGATTACTCGTGTTATTGTAACTGATTCCATCTTAAAAGCACGTAATGAATTAGAACAAACATTTATTATTATTTCTCACGATATGGACTTTGTTTTAGATGTCTGTGATAGAGCTGCTTTAATGAGAGGAGGTAAACTCTTAGACATAGGCACTCCTGAGGAGATAGTTGATAAATTAACTGCAGATGAGAAAGAAGATATGCTTAAAGAGAATAGGTAATTCTTCTTATTCATTTAATTCTTTTTTTATTTTTTTCCAATTTGGACAAAATTTGTCCATTAGTTTTTTAAATTTTTTACCATGATTAAATTCTATTAAGTGACATAATTCATGTATCATTACATATTCTAAACATTTAGGATCTTTTTTTGCTAAATTTAGGTTTAATGTTATTTTCCCATTTTGCCTGCAATTCCCCCAGTTTTTCATTTTTCTAACTTTGACTTCAGATGGTTTTTGCCCAACAATAGCACTACATTTATTTAACACTTGAGGTATTACATTTTGAAGCTCTTTTCTATAAAAATCAACTAGTATTTCCTCTCTTTTGCTTATTGTACTTCGTTTTGGTACTGGTAAATATAGGAGGGATTTGTTTTCATCGATTAAACCATGTTTTATTTTATTATTTTGAATCAATTGGAGTGTGTATTCTCTTCCCCATAGATAATGTTTTTCACCATTAATAAATTTTAAGGGAGCTTGGATGTTGTTATTTAAAATAAGTTCCTGTTTTTTTAAAATCCAATTTTTTCGAGATTTGATAAAGTCTGTTATTTCTTTATCAGGTATTAAAAATGGAGCAGATACTTTCACATCTCCTTTTGGAGGAACAACTCGAAGATACATATTTTTAATGTTTTTTCGTTCTAATAGTATACATATATCTTCGATTATTAACTTTTCTTTCATAAAAATCTATATTTAAATTAGTAATTAAAATAT
>NZ_JBNMGD010000043.1:0-12451 GCF_050872065.1 Methanobrevibacter sp. | reverse complement strand
ACTTAAAATTTAAAAATTATAATTATAATATATTACTAATTTTAATATTATAATAGTGAATTAATATGGTAGACATAACACAAATTATGAGATTTGATGAATTATCATCAAAAAGTAGTCCAATACATAATCTAGAAGGACGAATTAAATTAATTTCAATTGTTTTCATAATACTAGTTTGTGTTATCTCCAAAGAACTTTTTATACCAATAATATTAGAAATAATGCTATTGATTATCTTAAAAGTAGCTGATTTATCATATATAGATTCTGCTAAAAGATTATTAATGTTACTGCCCTTTGGTGGAGCAGTAATAATATTTCAACCTTTTATTCAACCGGGAAATATAATCTGGAGTTATTCATGGATACATATTACTGACTTTGGACTCAATTGGGCAATTTTACTATTTATTCGTATGATTGTCTGCTTAACTGCAATAATCATTTATTCATCAACAACACCACTGCAGGAAATGGCAAGTTCGTTTAGAAAATTAAAAATGCCTAGAGATTTAGCAATGATTCTATCAATCATGGTAAGATTTTTATTTTTATTTGTTGATGAGTTAGGATCAATTAGAAAAAGTCAAAAATCAAGAAACTTCAGCATACACTCCAATAATACACCGTACAAATGGAGAGTGAAACAGGTTGGATACACAATAGGAATGATGTTTTTAAAATCATATGAACAGGGAGAACGTGTTCACAAAGGTATGGTCAGTCGTGGATTTTCAGATGCGTCCGAAATGTTCGATGAAAAGAAACATCTAGAAAAAAGCGATTATATGTTTCTAATTTCAATAATAGTAATAGTATTAGTGCTTGAAATTATTATATTCAAATATAGTGGACAATTAGGTTACATTGGCCAAAACTTCTCAATTAATTAGGTGACATGAATGGAACAAATTCATTTAGAGACAAAAAATTTATCTTTTACATATCCCGATGGAACTAAAGCATTAAAAAATATTAATATACAAATTAAAAAAGGAGAAAAAATAGCAATTATTGGACCAAATGGTGCTGGTAAATCCACTCTATTTTCTCATTTTAACGGTTTAACAGAACCTACATCTGGCCATGTTGAAATTGATGGTGAAAAGATAATTTTTAATCGTGAAGAACTGCTCAAAGTAAGACAAAAAGTAGGAATCGTATTTCAAGATCCAAATGACCAGTTATTTGCACCTACTGTTAAAGAAGATGTTGCCTTTGGACCAATGAATTTAGGTCTTGATTATGATGAAGTTAAAACTAGAATCACTGAATCATTAGAAATGGTTGGAATGAAAGGTTTTGAAGATAAAACTCCTCATCATTTAAGTGGAGGTCAACAAAAAAGAGTAGCTATTGCAGGAATTATAGCAATGAGGCCTGAAATCATGATTCTTGATGAACCAACAGCAGGTCTTGATCCTGAAGGTGTTGATAAAGTATTAACTATTTTAAATGACCTTAATAGTGAAGGTATGAGTATTGTAATATCCTCACATGATATCGAAATGGTAAATCAATTTGCAGATAAAATATTTGTATTATATGATGGAGAGATAATCGCACAAGGTGATAAACATCAGATATTTTCAGATAAAGAATTAATAAAAAAAGCCCACTTAAGACCTCCAGTAACAACAGAAATACTATATAAATTAAAAGAAAACGGACTTGATGTTGATACTGAGAAAATAACTGTTGATGAAACAGTGAAAGAGATTTTAAATACTAAAAAAATTAAATAGAATCTGTTTTTGATTCTCTTTTTTTAAATCTATTTTTTAATTTTGTTATAAATTCAAATTCCTGGTCTAATTCAGGAGAGTTACCAAATCCACAATTTGGACAGTGAATCTGATTACAGTTATGCTTTCCACAACCAGAACATCCTCTGTTTTTTAATTCTTTTTCATCGAATTCAAAACCACACATTCGACATTTCATAAAAAACACCATTAAAAAAGTGTAAAAAATATAAAACATTGAAGTTATTCCACTTCAATATTTCCAGCTTCTTCTTTACGAAGACAAATATCATAACCTTTTATACTCATTTCAATAGGATCGCCTAAAGTAGCTACTTTTTTAAGAGTAATTTTAGCTCCTTTTACAAAGCCCATACTCAATAAATGTCTTCTTAAATTCACATCCCCGGTATTATGATATCTAACCAAAGTTACAGTTTCACCAGGTTTTGCATCTTTTAAGGTTTTCATAATATCACCAAATTCAAAAATAATTTTTAGGCATACAAAAAATTTATTAATTGTTATTTTGTAACAAGACATATATAAATATTTTTAGTCATGACTAAAAATTTAAATTAATCATCCTCCTTAGGAATTTTAACTCCTCTAATTCCCGATCTGCTTCTCATAATTACCACCTCCCAATATATTTATACATTCTAATTATTTAGGTATACCTAAAAATTTAAAAATTTTAAAAAAAAATAATGCTTTAAAAACATTATTTTTAGGAATCCCCCATTATCCAAATCCTAATAGTAAACCAACATTATAAATCAAGAATGAAACTATATATGCTGTCACTAAAGTAATACAACACATGGTTAATGCCCATTTATAACCATTGGTTTCATTTTTAATTGCACCAATAACCGCCACACGTGGAGTATACAACAAAGTAAATGCCATGAATGAAAATCCAGACAAAGGAGTAAATGAATTTTGAATTAAATGAGTGATTCCCTCTTTATCATCCTCCTCCATACCTGCAAGAGTACCGAAAGTAGATACTACAACTTCTTTAGCAGCTAAACCTGAAAGAATAGCTACTGCAGCTTGCCAAGTTCCAAATCCTAATGGTGTAAATATTGGAGCAATTACTGTACCAATCATACCTAAAAGACTCATTTGAGGATCACTACCTCCCCATGGGAAAATATTCTGTAATGCCCACAAGAGAATGGAGAAGAATAGGATAATAGTTCCTGCTTTTTTAAGGAATCCTTTTACTTTTTCCCAAGTGTGCAGTAATGCTCCTTTTACAGAAGGCACCTTATAAGTCGGAAGCTCCATAACAAATGGTGTGGATAATCCCTTAAATAATGTTCTTTTAAGAATAGCTGCAACAATAAGTGCTACAACAATACCTAACAAGTAAATTGCAAGTAATACATTACCACCATTATCAGAGAAAAATGCTGCTACAAATATTGCATAAATAGGCAATCTAGCTGTACAAGACATGAACGGAACAAGCATCATTGCAAGCATACGATCCCCCTCGTTTTCCATAGTCCTTGTAGCCATAATAGCTGGTACACCACAACCAAATCCTAAAATCATAGGAATAAAAGCTTTTCCATGAAGACCAACAATTTTATGCATAATCTTATCTAAAGTAAATGCTGCTCTTGCAAGATAACCACAATCTTCCAATACACTTAAGAATAAAAACATTAGAGTGATAATCGGCAGGAATGTAAGAACACCACCTACTCCACCAATGATACCATCACAAACAAATGAAGCTAATAATCCCTCACCAAGGAAATTAGATACCCATACACTTAATGAGGTAAATAGTTCACTAATAATATCCTGGAAAGGAGCACCAACTGTAAATGTTATCTGAAACATTAACCACATGATAATTATGAATATAAATGGAGCTAAAATTCTATTAGTTACAATTTTATCAATTTTATCAGTCATAGTTTCCTTTTCAACATTAGGCTTACTAACCGCTTCAGCTACCAAACCATCAATAAATGCATATCTTGCACTTGCAATGACCTCCTCAGGACCTTCTTTATAAACATCATACAAATGTTTACTTACTTTATCCACTTCAACCATGATTCTGGATCCTTGAGAAGAATGTTGGACTTTATCTATAACAATAGTATCTTTTTCTAATAATTTCACCGCAGTCCATACTGATGGCACATTTAATAATTCATCATCTTTTTCAATAAATTCCTGAATTTCAAATAAATGACCTTTAATATCATTATTATATGATAGTTTTTCACTTGAATCTTTCGGATTTGCAGCTACTTTTTCAATAGTACTTAATAATTCCTCAAAACCATCTTTTGTTTTTGCATTAATTTCAATAACTGGAAAACCTAAAAGTTCACTCATTAAATCAATATCTATAATATGATCTTTTTTTCTTGCAAAATCATTCATATTAACTGCCAAAATTAAATTGGCACCTAACTCCATCATTTGAACTGTTAAGTATAAATTACGTTCTAAATTAGCAGCATCAACTACATTAACAATAACATCAGAATCATCATCCACAATAAAATCCCTAGAAACAATTTCTTCCATAGAATGAGCACTTAATGCATAATTACCTGGTAAATCAATGATATCATATTCATATTCGCCATGATCAAAATGACCCTCAGCTCTTTCAACAGTTTTACCTGGCCAATTTCCAACATGTTGGCGCATCCCAGTTAATTGATTGAATACAGTTGTTTTACCCACATTAGGATTTCCCGCTAATCCTACAATTAATTTTTTCATCAACAACCTCCTTAGTTAATTAATTAACCAATATTTAATTTTTAGGTTAACCTAAATAATACATTATTTTTACTTCATCTTATTTAAATATTTAGTTGTATCAAAAAATTTATATATAAATAATAACTATTGTTATATATCTTAGTTTTTATCCAGACTAATATAAGAAAAAATTAGGTACACCTAAAAAAAATACAAATATTTATATATGATAAAAACAAAGTTTAATACAAGTAACACATTTAGGCATGCCTAAACATGTTGCTTTAATAAAACATTATTAATTTAAACAAATAATGTAATCTCAAAATATACATATCTTAGTATTAAATTAGCTTACACAATTTTCTAATTTAATACAGAAAAATTATCTGCCAAAATTTTTCAAAAAAAATATTAATTGGTGTTGTCAACCTCAATTCAACACCAATTATCTCTCTTTTCTTAAGGTCCTTCACCATCATAGGTTGCAGGATCATCATAAATCTCTTCATCCCAATAGGAATATTCAATATAATCATCTATTTCTTGATTTAAACCCCAATTATGATTATCATAATATGTATAAGGATTAAAATTAGTAGTCTCAACAGTGATTGATTTAGTTTTCTTTGCGGGTTTATAATGAGAATCACCATCGAATTTAACATCGACTTTATACTCACCCACAGAATATTTTAACTTAATTTCACCATCGTATGGTTCATATCTCCACTTATAATTACCAAATTCATCAGTAATATTATAATGAATAATTCCTCCACTTTTAATATCTCTACCTTTACTGTCAACAAGTTTTATTACAATATATTCCTTATTATTTATAGGATACTCATCAGTAGTGATTTTTACTTTAACCTTTTCCTTTGCAAACACCGGTCCGGACAATGCAAAACAAATACAAATAATTGCTAAAATAATTATAATTTGTTTTTTATTCATAACATCACCACACTTTATAAGATAATTTATTACAAATACTATTTAAATATTAACTAAAAAATATATTAATCACTTATATAGGTGAAAACTATGATTAAATATGAAAACATAATTAAAAAATCACCATTTATAACAAATCATTTAATTACATTAAATAAAACTCATGATTTTTACATTAATAAACACATTAAAAATGAAACAGACATCCAACCAAGCCAGTATTATATGCTAATGTTTTTGTATCATGAAATGGGAACAACCCAATCAGATATTGCAAAAGCCTGTTTGATGGATAGAAGTGGCGTTTCAAGGGCATTTAAAGATTTTGAAGAAAAGGGATTGATTGAAAGAAACATCAATGAAACTAATAAAAGAGAATATAAATTAAAATTAACACAAAAAGGTAACAAAACTGCTGAATTCTTAATCCAAAAGGAAAAAGAATGGGACAATATGATTTGCGAGGAACTAAACATATCCCACGATGAGTTACTTAATTTATTATCAAAAATTTCTTTAAAATCCCTAGAATTTAATAGAAAAAAATTCTAATATGATAATTACCATCAAGAATAACATTAATACCTAGAAATTATTCCATTAAAACAAAGTAAATATTAAAAATATAATTCATTATTTTTTAATTACTTAAACAAAGTTTAAATTACATTTTGATTAATTAATAGGCATGATAGAATTAGTAATTGCTTGTTTTATAGGTATATTAATTGGAACGACTACAGGACTTATCCCTGGAATACATGTCAATACCACTGGTGCAATAATGTTTGCATCATCTGGTTTATTATTAACACAAGTTTCACCAGAATTTCTTTGCGTATTGATGGTTTCTATGTCAATTGCTCATGCACTAATCGAATTTGTACCATCAATGCTTCTCGGAGTCCCTCAAGAGGGAACTGCAACATCAATACTTCCAGGACATAGAATGGTTCTAGAAGGTAGATCCAAAGAAGTAATACGAATCGTATCTGTAGGTGGCTTTGGAGCAATACTTGTTACTATATTAATGCTTCCAATCTTTTCAATTATTTTGCCATTTTTACATGAAACTTTAAAACCATACACTTGGATAATTCTTCTTGTTGCATCAATTTATTTAACCTATAGCTTAACGGCAAATTTTAGGGATTTCTTATGGTCATTGATTTTGTTTATATTATCTGGAATCCTAGGTTGGATTTTGTTTCAAAGCCCAATAACTTCAGGAGTTACATTAATGTGTACATTTTCAGGTCTTTTCGGAATAAGTACCATTCTATTTAGCTTAAATGAATCATCAACTCTCCCACACCAAAACCCATTTTATGAACTAAACATAGATTATAGTAAATTTAAAAGTATCTTTGCAGGCGGAATAACAGGAGCAATACTTGGATTTCTTCCAGGATTTGGACCGGCGCAAGGAACTGTAATAGCTCAAGCAGCAAGTGGAACTAATGACAATGAGGATGAAGATACTGTTAATTTTTTGCTTGCAACATCAGGACTTAATATTTCAGATTGTTTATTTTCCCTAATAGCAATTTATATTATTGGAAATCCCAGAAGTGGAATCGCTGTTTATATGTCTTATCTTATTTCAGAAATGAATATAAATCACTTGTTGATTTTTATTTTTGCATCTCTACTTGCAGTGTCAGTTTCACTTGCATTATCTCTAAAATTAGGAGATTCATTTTCTAAATTAATGGAAATGGTAAATTATAAGAAACTGTCTATTAGTGTCATTATACTCCAAATTGTGATACTATATATCTTCATTTTTTACTATAATGCACCTGTTGGTTATATGACACTCGCTTTAATCACTTCAATTGCCCTGGGGATGTTACCTCATTACATTGGTGTTGGAAAATCTCATTTGATGGGTATTTTAATAATTCCCGCCATTGTGATTTATATGAAAATGTTTATTTAATAACTAGATAATTATTACATTATCAGCTATTTTTTCTGCTTTTTTTACAATTTCTGAAGTATCTACACCTGGAAATGCATCAATTACACATAAATCAACATGACCAACATCTAAATCCTCAAATGATTCATTGAATATTTCAAATCCCTTAAAAATACTATTAATTTCTAAATTTTTTCTCAAATTTTCAATCATTTCAGGATTTATATCATTAAAAATTACTTTTTCAAATCCATATTTTAAAAGATAAATTCCTAATGCTCCAAGGCCACACATCCCATCAATAGCTGTTCCATTATGGATATTGTTATTTTTAAGATAGTTATGTAATCTCAATAGTTTCTCTTCAGTAGTCATTGCAACTTCTATATGATGTTTGGATTGATTTTTTACTAAAATAATTTTGTCCTCAAGTAATGTCCTCATAACATTAATTTGCTCATCATCACCTACAAGTATTTCAAAATGATTAATTTCAGAATTTTTATCAAATTGCCCAATATTGCTTTGAGGACTCCCTTTTAAGACACATTCAACTTCTGGAACCTCCTCAAATAATCGCATAGCAATATCCTTATTAAAATCCTGATGGAGCAATATCAAAGTATTTTCACCAATGAATTGAGGATTTAGATTACTATAATAAAAACTAGACAACGGAACTGGAGAGTTACGTCTCAGTGTGGCTTTTTCTGGAACTATTTCTTCCTCAATCATTATTTTTAAAATATGACTCATCACAATATCGAGTGGTCTTTTGCCACATTCACATTTCATGTAACTTCCATCAATCTTATCAAAGTCAATTAACTCTTTTAAAGGAGAAAATTTTTTAATTTGAACATCCCTACAGTTTTTACAATAATCTAATAATTTAATCTGCTCATCTAAATCAATCATATGAAACACCACAACTGTATAATGTTTTATTATTGCCTTTTAATAACTATTTTGACATCAAAAGTAATAAAAACTATATAAATAAGTATTACTAATGTCTAAATATGATTATAAATCGCCATTGGTGAAAATATGAACAATAACGATATAATACCACAATATGACATAATTAAACAAGAATATACACCCAATGAAAAATTATTGCTTAAGGAAATTAGAGAAAAATTAGTTGATTTAGCTATATCAACCGGAGAAAACTTTCAAGTAAATAAACAAAAGCTATTAAATAATATTAAGGGATTTTTATTTGAACGATTAAATGAAAACCAACAAAATGACAACATTACAAATGAATATTTAGATAACTTATCTCAAAAGTTACTCAGAGATATTATAGGATATGGAGAAATTGATCCATTAATCCAAGATGATGATTTAGAAGAAATTATGATAATTGGGACAAATAAACCAGTATTTGTTTACCATAGAGAATATGGAATGATGAAAACCAACATAAGATTTGATAACGAACAGGAATTAATCGATTTAATAGACACAATTGCAAGACAGATTAATAGACGTATTGACCAGGAATCACCAATTTTAGATGGAAGGTTAATTGATGGATCAAGAATTAACGCCACAATACCACCAATCTCAGCAGATGGTCCATCTCTTACAATAAGAAAATTTAGAAAAGATCCATTTACAATAATTGATTTAATAAAATCAAAAACCATATCCGTTGAACTAGCAGCATTCTTTTGGCTATGTTTTGATGGACTAGGAGTTAAATCCGCCAATGCAATAATATCCGGAGGAACAAGTTCAGGGAAAACAACAACACTTAATGCTCTTTCAGCCTTCATCAATCCCACAGAAAGAATAATCACCATTGAAGACACACTAGAACTTCAAATTCCCCACGAGCATGTTATAAGGATGGAAACTAGACCGGGAAATGTTGAAAATAAAGGTGAATTGACTATGGATGACCTAGTTAAAAATTCCCTAAGACAACGTCCAGATAGAATAATAGTTGGAGAAGTAAGGGCAAAGGAAGCAATTACATTATTTACAGCACTAAATACTGGACATTCAGGATTTGGAACTCTCCATTCAAATGATGCAAGAGAAACAATAACTAGATTAACTAATGAACCCATGTCTGTACCAAAAATAATGATTCAAGCTATTGATTTTATAATAATGCAAAATAGAATTTACACACCATCAGGAGTCTCTTTTAGAAGAATTAGTGAAGTAGCTGAAATAGTTGGAGTTGAAGAGGGAGTTGTTCAGCTGAATAAAATATTCCAATGGAATCCTGAAACCGATACAATTGATAATATAGGCATAAGTAGTAGAACACTATCCCAAATTGCAAATTTAAGCGGAAAGTCAGTTAATGAGTTACATCATGAAATAGAAAATAGAGAATCAATTTTGAAACACATGGTAGAATATAATATTCGCTCCGTTGAAGAAGTAAATGGTGTTTTAGAATTATATTATAAAAATCCTCAAAAAGTTTTGAGTAACATCATATGAATTAGGTGATTAAAATTTTAAAAGAATTTTTCATAGCCATTGGAGACATATACCTTTCCTCCATTGGATTTCTTAAGAATTTATCATTTAACCAAGAAAAAAGACAAGAACTTAACCAGAATATAACTCAAAAACTAAATTTACAGCAGAATATAACTCCACATGATAACGAAGAAACCTCCTTTGAGAGAATTAGAACATTATTAATTCATTATTTAATGAATAAAATAATAATTGGAATACTTATCACAATCTTTTTTATGATTGCTTTATTTATAAATTTAGAGATATCAGGAATATATTTTGTATTAATTCTAATGACATACATATTTGTGATTTATTATCCTCAAATTCAACAACAAAGAAACTACTCCGATATAAATCAAGAACTACCATACGCCTTAAGACACATGGGTATTGAACTAAAATCAGGAAAAGGACTTCATGATACATTAAGAACAATTAAAAATGCAAATTATGGATCTCTTTCGCAAGAATTTAACAGAGTTTTAGAAGAAATTAAATTTGGTAGACCAACAGAAGAATCTTTACTCGAAATGTCTGCTAGAATTAAATCCGAAGGATTATCACGAGCAGTACATCAGATTATTAGCACATTAAGAGTTGGTGGTAATTTATCCAATAGCTTAGATATAATTGCTAAAGATATTTCTTTTGATATGCAAATTAAATTAAAGGAATATTCTCAAAAATTAAATTCATTTATATTAATTTACACATTTATTGCGATTTTAGCACCTGTAATTAGTCTAATAATGTTAATGGCAGGTTCAACTGTTATGGGAGATATAATATCCTCAAGTTTATTGATTGTAATCTATGGATTATTCTTCCCATCAATTGTGATTTTTATGGGAGTTTTTATTAAAAAATTAGAACCCAAAATTTGAAAAATATGAGTTATATAAACAATGAATAAATTATAGTTTAAAATGTTAAAATAAGAATTAAATCCAAAAAATAGCAAAAATAAAATAGATTAGGATTATTTAAATAATCCTACATTAATCTTCCAACACCAGTAATTTCAATACTAGCTACACCCTCAATAGCTTGAACCATTTCTTCAACAGGTTCAGATCCACCTTCACCATCTTCAGTGATGAATTGTAAGATAATAGCAACTAAACCAAAAGCAATTGGTTCTTCAGCAATCTCGTGGAGTTTAGCACCTTCTGGCATTGAACTTTCGATAGTAGCTTTAATAGCTTCTAAATCAACATCAGGACTGTCAGGCATGATTTTCATAGTAGTTAATACTTCACCCATTCTAATTCCTCCATTTTAAAAATCTATGGTCCTTCAAAGCCACATTCACATTTGTAAGCATGACCGAAGGTACGACATTTTTCACATCTTGCAATTTTTGCTCCACAAATAGGGCATTCGAATTCAACAAATGCACCAGTTAATGGAATTTCTTGTTTACATGAAATGCATTCTACAGTTTTCATTTTTAATCACCTATTATTTTTGTGTAATAGAAGTTATAATCAGTTATATTATCATCTATTAAAGATAAAACCCTTTCAGGGTACTTCCCATTCACAACATAACAATTAGTCCCGAACTTTAATAAAAGAGATGGCAACATTACATCAATTGATGACTCTTGAGAATTTAGTAAAGTTTTTGCATCAATTTTACTTATGAATGTTGAACCTGGCTCTTTAGGTTCTTGGGTATATATACCATTTACATCTGTTACTATTAAAAGGTTTGCATTTAGAAGGTGTGAAATATAAGCTGCAATTGAATCTGAAGTTACATCCCATGAACATTCAAAAGGATCTTCATCTCTTAAAAATTTTGAAACTACAAAAATTGGTGTAAAACCATCATCAGAAATATTTTGAACATCCTCAATTGAATATGCTAATTTTGTAGAGTCAATTTTATCATTGACAAGCTTAGCAATTATATCCATGCAATCTATAGCAGTCCAGTGATTAACTTCTTGTGAAAAATTAATTTCAGAGTCATATTTACGAATAAGATTTGCAAATTCTCCTCCACCTAAAACTATAAGTGAATCCGTATTTTCTAATTTTTTTACCAATTTTATTGCATAATTTGGAAATAAACTTCCACCAATTTTAACAACCTGTTTTATACTCATGATTACAACCACGTTTAATTGAAAATATCCTCCATTAAATAGATAGTTATTCTATAAAAGTTTTAAATCTCCAGTTATCTTGTCAATTATTTCATCCTCATCAGGACCAAGTGCTAAAACTGTAACACTTGAAGTAGGTATTTGAGTTCTTCCAGCATCAACTACAAGATAATTAGGAACCTTATTAATATCTGCTAATTTTTTAAGTTCAGTTAATTCTTCTAAAGTTTTAACTTTTAAAACAACCTTAGCATAAGCTTCATTTTCCCATTTTCTAATTTTATCAGGTGAAGCTTTCTTATAAGAACCAATAGAACCATGACAGCATTGAGCAGCTATTTTCCCCTTACCCATTTTTAAATCTGTTCTAACAATCATAACTTGTTTCATGATATCATTATTACATATTTAATTTACATATTAAAAAATTAACCTATTTATTGTAAAATTTAATTAATAATAATT
>NZ_JBNMGD010000044.1:0-11920 GCF_050872065.1 Methanobrevibacter sp. | reverse complement strand
TATATATATATATATATATATTATGCACAAGTATATAACATCATGAATAAAAATTAAAAAAAATAGGACTAGAATATAATCCTATTTCCTGTCCAATCAACATCATTAAACACATCAGCTTCCTTATCTTTAAGGTACTGAGTTGTATCCCTATACAATTTAACTCTGAAAATATCTGGATACGCGATATACAACATATCCCCATTTTCACAAGTTTCTTTTATGTATGTTTTTTCAAAATTGATGATTGAATTATCCTCCTTGTTGAAGTGATGGACCTCATTTGCACATAAAATCTTGAAATGTATGAAATCATCTTTTAATAATTCATTCACTAAATCCTCAATTAATGGAGGGTATTTTGCATGTTTATTGTATTTAATTTCCATTTTTAATACCTCAATTGTTTAAATAAAAAAAACTTATAATAATATAACTTCTTAAATTAATTCTTTAAATAGTTATTGAAAAAGTCTGAATAAATATATATTTTTTAACTATTCAAATTAATATTAAACAAAATAATGTATCATATTAATAAAAAAAGTAAATTATTCAAAATTATCTTTCAAATAACTTACAAAAATTGAAGCTGCAGTTAAATCAGCAGTTGTTCCAGGATTATACTTGTTTTTAAATAAAAATTCATCGAATTCTTTAACTTTATCTCCAAAATCACTTTCATCTTTAATATTAAGCAAATCTCTAGTCATCATGGATATCTTTAATGCTTCGTCAGACCCATATTTCCTTGAGATTAAAGTATCAGGAACCTGTGAAAGTATTGTCAAGAATGTTAAAACACAGGCTTCATTTTTAGATTTCTCTTTGGACAACTTATGATAAGTAGGATAACCAATTTCAAAAACAGCAGGCATATCAGATGTCATTTCACGAGCTAACATGTCCCATGGTGCAGAAATTTTTAAAACATCAAACATTGTCTGCTTATTTTCCCTAAGTTCATTTTTAGCATTGTCACTGGCAACATCATATTCGTCTTGATCACCCATTCCTCCAGCATCTGCAATATTAATTGCATCATACAAGTCACATGCATCATCGATGGAAGTGTTTGTCATTAATACTTTTATACTTTCACGAATTTCATCAAATGACTCACTAATAGCTGCTGCAACCGCAATTGGAGTTATCATCATAACAATTCCAAGGTTAGTGTTATTTTTAATCCATTTATCGGTTTCAGCTACTGCCTGCAATATAAATTTACCCAATTTTGGATTTTCAACATCAACATTATCACATGCTTCACGAATAGTATCTCCAATTACAATTCCACTTATTATAAAATCTTCAAATTCCATATCATCATAATCACGAGTCCTGTGGACATTTCCAGGTTTTGGATATCCACTAACTTCAAGTGCAGATGCAATTTGAGCTATTTTTGCAATTTCATAAGCATTCATTCTATCACATCATTTAAAAGTAAATATGGTGCAAAATTAGTGATTATTAAGTCTGCTCCAGCTCTTTTAATTGAAAGTAACGCTTCCGTAATTGCCCTTTCAGTTAGATATCCTTTCTCAATAGCCGCCATAATCATTGAATATTCCCCACTTACATTATATGCAACTAATGGCAACATGAACTCATCGCGAACCATACGGACTACATCAAGATATGGAAGTGCTGGTTTTACCATTAAAAAGTCACATCCTTCAATTACATCAAGTTCACATTCACGAATCGCCTCAATAGAATTACCGGGATCCATCTGATAAGATTTCCTATCTCCCAAATGGGGTGATGAACAAGCCGCAACTCTAAACGGTTCATAAAATGCTGATGCATATTTTGCTGAATAAGACATTATCATTACATTATAATACCCATTTTCATCTAATGTTTCACGAATAGCCTTTATTCTACCATCCATCATATCAGAAGGTGCAACAATATCTGCCCCAGCTTCAGCATGAGATAATGCTACTTTTGCAATGTAAGGTAAAGATTCATCATTTAAAATTTCAATTCCATCATCAGTATCATCATTGTCTCTAATCATACCACAATGGCCATGAGATGTGTACTGACATAAACATACATCACTAATTACAACAAGATTTGTTTCCTTTTTAAGTCTTCTAATAGCTTTTTGAACAATACCAGTTGCTGAATAATCAGGAGAAGCAATTTCATCTTTAGTTTCTTCTTTTGGTATTCCAAATACAATAATTGATTTTAGCCCTTTACTTTCAAGTTGCTTTGCAAATTCAATACCACTATCAAGAGCATATCTAAATTCACCTGGAAGAGATGAAATCTCCTCTTTTTCCATTCCTTGAAGTTCCTCTTTAAAATAAATTGGATAAATTAAGTCTTCTTTTAGAAGTTTAGTTTCACGAACAATATCTCTAATTTTAGCATTTTTTCTAAGTCTTCTCATTCTTGTAGTTGGAAATTCCATAATAATCACTTAGTTAATAATTATTGATTTAAAAATATTTAAACTAATATATGATACTTTAATATAATTTAAAAATTAAAATTTATGAATAATCATTAAAAAGAGGCTGAAAATGTCAAATTCAATTGGAGAAAAATTTAAAATAACAAGTTTTGGCTCAAGCCATGGTATTGGAATAGGTGCAATTGTAGATGGATGTCCTGCAAACCTTGAATTAAACTCAGAAGATATACAAAAAGAACTTGATAAAAGAAAACCTGGAACAAGCAGTGTAACTACCCCCAGAAAAGAAAGTGATGAAGTTCAAATACTTTCAGGAATATTTGAAGGTAAAACTGATGGAACACCAATTGCCTGTGTTGTTTTTAATAAAAACCAACATTCAAAAGATTATTCAATGTTTAAAAATACTCCCCGCCCATCTCATGGCGATTTTGGATGGATGATGAAATATGGAAACTATGATTACCGTGGAGGAGGAAGAGGTAGTGGAAGAGTCACTATTGGCCATGTCATTGGTGGAGCAATAGCAAAAAAACTCTTAAAAACACAAGGTATTGAAATTGTTTCACATGTAACTCAAATTGGAAACATTAAAGCAGAACCTAAGGAATACAACATTATAAAAGAGAATATTGAAAAAAATCCAATTAGATGCGGTGACTTAAAAGCATCAAAAGAAATGGAAGAATTAATTTTAACCAAAAAACAAGAAGGAGATTCTATTGGAGGAATTGTAGAAACAATAGCTATTGGAGTTCCTGAAGGTTTAGGAGAACCAATTTTTGAAAGATTAGATGGCGATCTTGCAAAAATTTTAATGAATATAGGTGCAGTTAAAGGAGTTGAAATAGGTCTTGGATTTGATGTAGCAAATCATACTGGATTTGAAATCAACGATGAATTTGAAATTAAAAACCATCAGATTACAACAAAGACAAACAATTCCGGTGGAATTATTGGTGGAATGAGTAACGGGATGCCAATAGTTTCAAGGATTGTTGTTAAACCTACACCATCTATTTCCAAATGTCAAGACTCAATTAACTTAGAAAAAATGGAAAATGAAAAAATAGAAATTAAAGGACGTCATGATCCTTGTATATGTCCTAGAGTGACAGTAGTAGCTGAATCAAGTACTGCAATTATTCTTGCAGATCATATGATTCGTTCAGGACTTATTCATCCTAATAATTTAAACAAAGATAATTAATTTTTCTTTACTATGGACAACTCATCAAACTCTTTCCTCTTAACGGAAGTTTGATATGAGTTTCTCCTACCACTATTAAACAGCGCATGACTAGTACTATGCATTGAAGATTCAACATCTTTAAGTGAAATTAATCTGAATTTTCTTGGATTATTGTAATTTATATTAAATGACAATCCATCAAATGCAGCTATTGTTTTAATACCTGTTTTTTTAGAAATCTTTTTAGCCTCAGCAACAGGATTATTAGATATCATTTTAAGACCTAAATGAGTCATGACTGCAACTTTGGGTTTTACTTCTTCGATTAAATTAATGAAATCATTTGAACACATGTGTCCAGGGATTGATTTTTCTCCTGGTCGCAATACACTAGCAATTAAAATATCCGCACCCTCATGGTCCTGTACTAATCCATCAAAATAACCAGTATCAGAAGTATAAGATAACTTGAATCCATTATAATCTATTTGAAATCCTGAACCTGCAGGGTCACTATGTTGAGTTTCAGTGCCTTTTACTTTAATTGAATCAATCTCACTAAATTCATCATGTTTTAATACAACAGTCCGTGATTTTGACTGATGATATTGAGAAATACATGGCCCCCATTTATCATAACCTTCTAGAACACTAGGGCTTCCAACAATGGTTCCATTATTTTTGGTCATACCTCTAGTCATTGATTCAATTAAAATCTCAGCATCATTATAATGGTCCGTATGAGCATGAGAAACAAAAACACCACTTAAGTTACGAGGATCAAAGCCAAATTGATATGTTCTAACAAGTGCCCCAGGACCGGGGTCTATATGATAGTTCTTACCACCAAGATTATCAATTCTAAATCCTCCAGTCATTCTTCTTTGAGAAATGGCTGAAAATCTTCCCCCACCACTTCCTAAAAATGTAATTTTCATTTTAATCACCTTATAAAGAACATAAAATTATATCACATTTAAGAGAGGATTTATCTTTTTTGAGGCATAAATCTTCATTTTCAATAACAACTTCATCTCCAATTTCTACATTACCACTTTCAGTAAACATTAATACATTTTTGCCTGGTGCCGCCAATTGTTTCCAGTTACTGTCCATTGCTTGTGTTTTGTCATTTAATTGAACAACTACCATATTTCCTTCAACATTTACAACATTACCCACACTGCCCTTATCAATAATCTTATTAACCATTTCAATTTCCATAGATTGTTGAACAAGTTGTTCTGTTAATTCCTGTCTAAATTTAGTTAATACTTTAATATCATGGTCAATAGTTAAGTTCAAGTGGTTTTGAGCTTCACTTTTATTGAAATTAGGTTGCTGCATTAAAACATCAAAGTTCTTTCCAACAGTAGGAGTCTTAGAAGAAACTTCTTTTAAAATATCTTCAAATAATTCCCCCATATACCTTAAACTTTTAGAACCTTTTAATTTTTTTGAAATTAACCTTTGAGCTACTTGCTTTGCAAAATTATTGCCGAAAATAACAATTCCACTTTCACCGGCAGTGCGTGATTTTGTCTGTGAACCTAACAATTCAATAATCTGATAACCGTTAGTTGTACCGTAAACTCTTCTCCTTTTTGTTTCCATGGTTCCTTTTGTACTTACTTCACCACGAATACAATTTCCAACTACTTTTAACTTATTTGCATCGTCAGTGATTTTAACTGAAATTCCAAGTTCAGATGCTCTTGCTAAAAATTCTTCATCAGTACCAATGGATCCCCCATATAATTCATCTTCTAATAAATTCAAATTCTTTTTATCACCAAAATAACCTATTTTTCTTTTATCAGCCGCCATTACACATCCTTTTTTACCTATGTAAGCAATAATTAAGCTCATAATATCTCCTAATTTTGATATTTATTAAAATATTCAAATATTTCAAAATATCAATCATTTAATAGTCACATATATTTATAGTAATCTTATGTTATAAAGTTTAACAGACCTGATTATTAAAGAGAATATTTAGGAGTGTATTCACTTCATGAAAATTTTTTAAGACAATTTTCATGATAAAACAGGTAAAATAAACATATAGTTAAATATAACTAAAACTAAAATTATAACTAGTATAAATTTAATATAATTTTTAATTATTTATCATTATAAATTATTATTAGATTTAAAGTTAATAAGGAGACAAACTTATGGTAGATCTCAATAAAATGTTTAAACCTGAATCTGTAGCAGTTATTGGTGCATCCAATACTCCTGGGAAAGTTGGATATATTATTGTTGATAATCTTATCAATGATGGATTTGAAGGAGCAATTTATCCAATCAACCCTAAAGGCGGAGAAATATTAGGTAAAAAAGCATATGCAAATATAAAAGACATTCCTGAAAAAGTAGACCTTGCTATAATTACTATTCCATCAACATTGGTTAATACTGCAGTTGAAGAATGTGGTGAAATTGGTGTCGAAAATATGGTAGTCATTACTGCTGGTTTTAAAGAAGTAGGAGATGAAGGTGCTAAATTAGAAGAAGAATTAACAGCACTTGGTAAAAAATACGGAATAAATATTATTGGGCCGAACAGTTTAGGAATTACTGATTCACATACACCATTAAATGGATCATTTTCACAAATGATGCCACCAACTGGTAATATGGCATTTATTTCACAAAGTGGAGCTATGATGGTAGCTATCATCGACTGGAGTGTAACTTCTGGAATTGGATTCAGTAAAGTTATAAGTCTAGGTAATAAAGCAGGTGTGAATGAAATTGAATTATTACAATATTTAGCAGATGATGATGAAACTAATGTAATCATTTGTTACCTAGAATCTATTTCTGAAGATGAAGACTTTGTAAGAACTATGAGAGAAACTGCACTTAAAAAACCAATTATTATACTTAAATCTGGTTCAAGTTCCGCAGGAGCAGAAGCTGCATCATCCCACACTGGAGCACTCGCAGGTAGTGATTTAGCATTTGATACATCCTTCCGCCAATCTGGAATTATTCGTGTGGAAACTATGGCTGAATTATTTGACTTAGGTTTAGCATTCTCAAAAGCACCTCTTCCAAGAGGAGATAATGTAGCAATTATTACTAACGCTGGTGGTGGAGGAGTAGTTACCGTAGATGCAATGGAAAAAGCAGACTTAAAACTTGTCCAATTTGATGAGGAAACTACTGCAAAACTTAAAAAATGTGTTACTGAAGAAGGAAGTGCTAAAAACCCTATTGATGTATTAGGAGATGCACCTGTAAGTAGATATAAAGAATCCTTAGAAATTGTATTAAGTCAAGATGAAGTTGACAGTTTAATCGTTATGGTTTGTCCTACCGCATCCGCAGATCCTGATGGAATTGCAAATGCAATATTAGAAGAAAGAAAAGAATTTGATAAACCAATCATTGTTGTAAACATGGGTGGTCCATCCTTTGAAAAAGCAAACGAAGTTCTAAGAGAAAATGGAGTACCAACATACGTATTCCCAGAAACTGCAGTAACAGCACTCAAAGCAATGACCGATTATGCAAAACTCCAAGATAGAGTATATGACGATGTTGTTGAAAATGTGACTGATGTTGATAAAGACAGTGTAAAAGCAATATTTGAAAAAGTTAAAACTGATGGAAGAGACACATTACTTGGTAGTGAAGCATATGCAGTAGCTGAAGCATATGGAATTTCAGCAGCACCAATCAAATTATCCACTAGTGCTGATGAAGCAGCTTTACTTGCAGAAGAAATGGAATTCCCTGTTGTACTTAAAATTGCATCCGATAAAATTTTACACAAATCTGATATCGGTGGTGTAAAAGTAGGAATTAGTAGCCCTGAAGAAGCTAAAGCAACTTATGATGAAATTATCGCAAATGCAAAAGCAGCACATCCAGATATTATTCCTGATGGTGTAGAAGTACAAAAAATGATGGATTCAGGTGAAGAAGTCATTGTTGGTATGATTCGTGACAAACAATTCGGTCCTATGATTGCATTTGGTATGGGTGGAATTTATGTTAACCTTATTGAGGATGTTTCATTTAACCTTGCAAAAGGTATGAGCTCTCAAGAAATCGATGAGCAAATCGACAGTACCAAAGTATCTGAATTGCTTGCAGGATACAGAGGAGAAGCACCTTGCGATGTTGAAGAAGTTAAAGAAGCTATTAAAAGAGTAGCTAGATTAACTTTAGACTTCCCAGAAATATCTGAGTTAGACATTAACCCAATCTTCGTTTACGAAGAAGGTTCAAGTGCACTCGATATTAAAATTAAATTATAATTTCTCACATGAGAAATTAACTCTTTTTCTTTTTTTAAAACTTTAATAAATATTAAATTCATAATTAACCATATAGGTGATATTATGGATGGTGAAATTGATTTAGAATTATATACTATTTCTATGATTCGTTTAAATTCTATTTTTCAAAAAATTGAAGACAACAATATAGCAACCGATATAATTCCTGATATCGAGAATTGCTTTAATGATTTAAGCCAATTATATGATAATATCTCAAATGATTTATCACAAGAAGAAATTAACATTAATGAATATGATCCATTTTTTGAAAATGGAATGGTAATGTTTCCGGAATATGTACGAAATATTGATGAAACCATAGAAAAAACAGAAGATAAAAATCTTAAACTTGCATTAACCAACTTATCAGATATTTTTGTAAAATTAATTAAAAAAGGAAACGACTATTTTGAAAAAAGAGGTGCATTTAAATGAAATATGACTTATCAAAAATAGGAATTGAAGCAAATTTACAATATGAATGTATTACCACCACCATCAGCAAAGAAGGTGTAAAAAATGCAGGTGCATTTGCATTTAAATACTTAGGTGATGACAATGTTTATTGTAATATATTTGAAGGATCAAAAACCCTAAAGAATATCCTAGATACTAAAGAATATGTAGTTAACATAACACAAGATCCATTAGTTTTCACATACTCTACACTAGATTGCTTAGGTGATGAATATTATACTAATGATGACTCAATAGCAATCATTAAAAACACTTCTGCTTATATTATTATTGATGTTGAAGATGTTGAAATTAAAACACCTGAAAATTTCCCAATTAAAGGGGATAACAACATTTATCTTATATATGGAAAAATCAGAAAATTAGTTATTAATGATGAAAGAGCAACAGCACTCAACAGAGGACTGCCTGCATTAATCAAAACATTAGTTAACTTCTCAAGATACAAAATCGTAGATGAAGAAAAAAGAAAAGAGTATATGGATAGATTAATTGAAAATCAAAGAGTTATAAATAAAGTTTCAGATGAAAAAACTAAAAAAGCTATGGATACATTAAAATCTGAATACGAAAAATACTAATTTTTTAAAAAAAAGAAAATTAAAAGCATAGTTAATTAACTATGCTTCCCAATAAATTTTATCTTGAGGAATAGTTTTATTTAAAAGTCCTATTTCTACTTCAAGTGCTTGGAATTCATCCACATCTGATTTGAAATCATCATCAATACCATATATGAACGGGAAGCTACCTAAAGAGTTAGCTTCTAAACCTTCATCAGAAACTATGTCTTGAGGTAAGAGTTTTACAATCTCATCAATTTTACCTGCTTTAACATTTTCATTTATGAATTTAGTTGCATTTTCATGAATATCTACAATAGCTTTTGCTTGATCTTCATGGTTTTTGATGAAATCATCAGAAGCAGCAACCACACAGCATGGGTGGTTTGGTAATATTTCAGATGAATCTTCTAATACATGAGCATTACTTTGATTTGCAGCAATGGACACATAAGGTTGGTAAGTGACAATACCATCAATTTGACCAGTTTTTAAAGCATCATTCATAGAAGGAACTTTCATTGCAGATACGTTTAAATCATCAATTGTCATACCATTTTGATTTAAATAGTAAACAAGTAAAGCATGTTGAATAGAAGCTTCTCCAGGAGTTGCAATAGTTTTTCCTTTTAAGTCTGCAGGAGATTTGATTCCAGAAGCATCATTCACAACAATACCTGTACCTTCAGTTTGAGCAGAAGAAATGATTTTTACAGGAACATTTTTTTCAATTGAAGATAAAATTGGAGTGATTCCAGCATATCCAACATCAACTTCTCCACTAGCAATAGCAGTCATTAAATCTCCACCATTGTTAAATTGAACAAGTTCTACAGTAATGTTATTATCTTTATACATACCTTTAGCATCAGCAACAAATAATGCTGCATCGTGATCAGAAGGCAAGTAACCTATTTTTACAGTGTCATCTCCTCCACCTAAAAAGTCGAAAAGACCAGCACTAGCTGAACCAATAGCTAAACATACAGCAAGTGCTAACACCAAAATAAATGTAATCTTTTTATTCATTTTTTTCACCATGTATTAATTAAATTAATCACATTATTTAATATCTAAAACATGATTATAAATACATTGCTTTTAAATAAATAATAATCCGTATAATGATTATACATATAAAAAAAATCAAATAAATAACTTAGATTAAGAAAATTAACTGTTTATATAGAAAAATAATCCATAAATTAAAATTCTTCTAAATTTTCCTTTTTTAAAACATCCATACTCCAGAAGAATTGAAAAAAATATTTACTTAAATGCAAGGTTTAAAAGTATCAAATTATTTTAAAAAAAAGTGCAATAAAATTCACATAGTCAAAAATTTATTAAAAAAAGTTAAAAAAAGAAGTTATAATAACTCTTTTCTTAAATCAATTGTATCTTTTAAATCTGGTCCAGTTGAAATAATAGTTACTGGTACACCAGTTGCAGACTGAATATCCTCAATAAAAGATTTAGTTTCAGCAGATAACTCACCATAATCTTGAGTTCTTGCACAATCAGGATATAATTTATCAACACAAGTTAAAGCAATTTGAGTTGCACCATTAATTCTACAAGATTCTTTTGCAAGATCCATGTCAAAGTATCCTATTCTTCTACGACGTCCAGTTACAACACCATATTCTTCCCATCCATGACGTTCAGCTTCTTCTTGAGTCATTTCAGTTGGAAATGGTCCTTCACCAACACGAGAAATATAAGATTTAAATACATTAATAACTTCATCTATTTTAGTTGGTCCAACACCAACATCTGCAGCAAATGTAGATGCAGTAGTGTCTTTACTAGTTACATATGGATAACTTCCATAATAAAGAGATAAGGCAAAACCTTGGGATCCTTCAATAAATACATCTTTACCATCATCAATAGCTTCATTACATTCCAAAGAAACATCAGTTATATAATCTTCAAGTTCAGGAATATCACGAGCTAAATCAATTGTTCTTAATACTCTATCCGAATTTGCAGGTCCACAACCAGATCCAGTACTTCCAATCTTTTTAGCTAAATGTTCAGAAGATTTATCCCTTTCCATGTGCTCTTTACTAATGATAGCACACCTAGGATCAACACACATCCTCTCTTTTACATTATATTTCTTTAAATCATCAAACTCTTTAAATAAAACATCTGGATTTACTAAAACCCCTGCTCCAATCATGAGCTTAGCACCAGTATGTACGAAACCGGAAGGGGTTAATCTTAAACCATATTTCTCCCCATTGAATTCAACAGAATGGCCTGCATTTGGCCCAACTCCTGCACGAGCAATAATATCAGGTTTATCATTGTCACAAAGGTAAGTAATACATTTTCCTTTACCTTCATCACCCCATGCACCGCCAACTAAAATATTACAAGTCATATAATAACTCCTTAAAAAATTAATATTTGAAAATCTTCATGAAAATCTTCATAACAATAATATTATATATTTCATGATTAAAAAGCTTTTGTACATAACATATAAATATTATGTTTTATAAAAATGCTATTCAAATAAATACTTGATAATATCTTTCATATAAAAATGATATGATGTAATACCGCAGGATACTAACAAGGGGATTTAATTAAAAAAAATCTATTAAACTGTAAAAAAAATAGAATATGGAGTTTAAAATGAAAAAAAGATTATTAATTGTTGAAGATGAAGCTATTACTGCATTAGATTTAAGATTTAGTTTAGAAGAAAGAGGCTACGAAGTCATAGACACTGCAGATACTGGCCAAGATGCAATTGATATAGCAGCTGAAACTGTACCAGATGTTGTTTTAATTGATATTAAGTTAAAAGGAGACATGGAAGGAATTGAAGCAGCTGAAGTAATTTCAGAATTAAGAATACCAATAGTCTATTTAACAGCAAACACAGATACTGATACATTTAAAAAATCAAATGTGAAAGGATCATATGGATTTATAT
>NZ_JBNMGD010000042.1:0-12730 GCF_050872065.1 Methanobrevibacter sp. | reverse complement strand
TTCAAAAAACAATGCCAAAATCAAGAAAACGAACATTCAAGACTAAACGAGGCGTTTTAAAACGAATCTATCGCAGGGATCTCATTTGGAATGACAATCGCAAAAAGGATTTTGAAAATCAACAAAGTTTTTGAAAGAGTCTATAAAAGTTATTAATTTGATTTTCACTAAATTTATTCTTGAGGTTATTTAAATCTTTAAGTAAATTATGGTACTGGTTTAAATCGCATTCATTCAAATGATTTATTCTACTATTAATTATCTTCTCATAAATTCCCTCATTTGCTTCATTGTTGCTTCTTAAAATATTCTGTAAGCTTTGAGTAAAATTGTGGATGTGAGGATTAGATATGATGACTTCTGTTAAGTTATTTATTTGAGTTTTGCTGAGTTTATTCCTGTTCATTTCTAGGAAACTGGAAATATCTGTGGCATATCTACAATATTCTAAATCGCTGATGTGTGCATTGATGTTATCCTGAATTAATTTAAGATCTTTTTTATAGGTTTTATCTGCAAGGTTTTTATTGAATACTAGGAAAACTTTCTTATAAGATTTAATTTGATGCTCTAAATCCTCAAGAGTTTCTGATTTATATTCGATTTCTAACATTGGATTGTAGTATCTCCAGTTGTATTTTTCATCGTCATCAATTTCATCTATGAAAAGAATACCTGTTGTTTCACCGAAATTACATTTGCTTAACCATTCGTCCTGAATATTTTGAGGAATATTTTCCTTTTGGAAAATATATTCAAGGTTATGACCCTTTTTAAAATAAGTCACAATAATACTTGAAATTTGACCTTTTAGGAGTTTAATTTCATATTCATATTTTGGAATCTTGCCTCCGGAAATTTCATTTTCAAGTTTTTTAATCTGGTTCTCTGCTTGGTGTACTGATGCAAAATCACTTTTCAGTCCATATTTTATTTTTCTTTCTTTAAGTTCCTTGATTTCTTTTTTAATTTTTAATTTTCTTTTAAGTTTTTGTCGAGGTTCATCTTCAATTTGCTTTTCCAAATCTTCGATTTCGAGATATAATTCATTAATTGTTGACATTACTGCACTTCCTTTGGAATATTCAACTAATATTGATTATAGATTAATAATTCATGATGTGGTTAAACTAGATACTATGATTTAAGATAATGCTAGAAATAACTCACCTAACAAGTCGATGAACTTAATTCATATGGTCTAATGTAGTTATTGCAAAACATCTTAAATAAGTATATAATGAATATTAATCTAGTTATTATAATATATTCATATAAGTTATATATAGTTTAAACTACTAATAAGTTGTGTATAATTTTTGTTGTTTTGAAATTTTTAATTCCATTTAAAAATAGTTTAGTGTTAGGGTAAAATCTTTTTGAGTCTTAAAAAAGGATGTTCCTATTTGAATTAATATTTTTAGAATTAAATAAAAAATTAGGATGGATTTTTCATCAAAGTAGAATTTTAAAAATAATTTGAGAGAATCATATAAAATTTTACAGACTCTAAAAAATAGGAAAATAGAAATAATATTATTTTATTAATAGTTTAGGTGATGGTTTTTCATATTAAATATCTATGCAGAACCCTAGTATTTCATTGCTTAGTATTCCCTTACAATGAACAGTCTAATGGGTAGAGTCTTAAATCCTGAGCTTAATAATTAGCAGTATTTTTATTGCAGTTAAATGATCGCTTTTAGCGGACCACAATTTAGCTCTTTCGATAATCTCATCATCAGATAATTCTCCACGTCCAATATCTTTGTTTACATGATTATTGCAATAATTCAAATATGTAATGTCCGGAACACATATATCATTTCCTAAACCTAGGATTACCTACTTCCCAGCTGCCCATTTTAATCACTTACTATTAAAATTATAATATTTATTCAGTTATATTCAGCAGAATCATCAAGATTTTAGGCAGAGGACTCTTCATCAATTTAATCCATCAATAATTTATTGGAAAGATACTAATATGTTCATATCACATTAAAAACCCATTGAATATCATGTTCAATGAATTTAATACGTCTGAATGTCATTGATGGATTATTCATTAATATCATAATTAGATGATTCAGATATTTCATTGAATATTGCTAAGAATCTTAATTGGGAATTTCTTAAGGAAACTATTAGTATATTAGTGATGGGTCTGTTTTAGTTGATATTGATAGGAATAATTGTAATGGGAGTGTTCGTAAGGAGGCTAGCAATAAATTACGAAGTAATATGAATAATTGTATTTCTAAATAAAAACATTATTAGATATTTTTTATGATTTCTTTTTTAATGGGACTTATTTTTTTTGTTAAACACATTTATTCATTTTTTTAGGTAAACTATGTTATTTTGAAAACAATAATTCATCGATAACACCCATATCCAAGTTTTCTTCAACAATTTCAGCTAGTTTATTTAGGGAATAATCTTTTTGAGTTTCATATGGATCTTCACCATATTTGGTTTCAAGGCCTTTTTTTGTTCTTATGTAGTTTAAAAATTCCCTTCTGAAATTGTAATTATGGAATATTCCGTGGAAATATGTTGCAAATACATTGTTGTTACAGGCACCATCAATCATTCCATCATCATTATTTCCTTGTCCTTTTTTAATATTTAACAATGCTTTAGAATTTAATAGAGTGGTAGTGCCTTCATGAATTTCATAACCGGTAACGCTTTCACCAACAATGTCTTTAAAGATTTCTCCGGCAAGGCCATTGAGAGTATCAGGTATTATTGCACTAGATTGGGTTACGATTTTGTCTGATCTTGAAAATTGAGATTCAATATCTAAAAGACCAAGGCCTTTTATGGTTCCGTGTTTTGATTCCTGCTTGTTTTCATCATGTATTATGTTTCCAAGAATTTGCAGTCCTCCACAGATTCCAACAATTGGTATATCTTTTGATTTTTCAATTATCTGATCTGCAAGGCCACTTTCTCGAAGAGCAAACATGTCTTCTGTGGAATTACGAGTTCCTGGAATTAAAATAGCATCAACCTCTCCAATATCATCATTAATACCAATCATTTTAAGAGAAACATCATCTTCATATTCAAATGGATCAATGTCTGTGAAATTAGCTATTTTTGGAAGTCTGATGACTCCAATTGTAATATCCTTGTCTTTTGCAAAATCATGTGTAGTTAAGGATGCTGAATCTTCTTCAGGTAATTTCAAAGTTTCATCATATGGAAGAACGCCCAAAACAGGTGCGCCGGTAATCTCTTCAATTCTATCAAGGCCTGGTTTTAAAATATCCAAATTGCCTCTAAATTTATTGATGACAGTTGCTTTTAATCTTGATCTATCATAGTCATCAAGTAAAACGTAAGTTCCGGCTATTGATGCAAAAACACCACCCATTTCAATATCTGCAATCAAAATAACATTTGCATCTGCAAGATGTGCAATTTCCATATTTGCAATGTCTTCCTTGCGCATATTGATTTCGGCAGGTGATCCTGCTCCTTCAATAATGATGATGTCATATTTTTCTTTTAAAATATCTAAACTTTCTTTTATGGCTTCCAGTGCTTTGTCATGGTATTTGTGCTGGTAGTCATAGAAATTCATATCTCCAATGGATTTTCCATGGATAATTACATTGGATGTGAATTCTTCTTTTGGTTTGAGTAATATTGGGTTCATATGAACACTTGGTTCAGTCATTGCTGCTTCTGCCTGTAACATTTGGGCTATTCCAATTTCACCATTTTCTTTTGTAGTGTATGAGTTTAAAGACATGTTTTGAGATTTAAAAGGAGCTACTTTATATCCTCTATTTTTATATATTCTACATAAAGCAGCTACAAGCATACTTTTCCCGGCATTTGAAGAGGTTCCCTGAACCATGATACAATTTGTCATGTCTATAATATATTTAGTTAATGTTATAAATAATTTTAAAATGAGTTTTTTTTAACCGTATTTGAAGCATGGATTTTATATGTCATTATTTGGGGTTTTCAATATTATTGAACAAATGACTGTGTACATACGCAAAGGAGGACCCAACTCAATGAGATCTGTTGTCCCCCAAGAAATTTTAAAATTATTAGAATTAGAACAAGGTGACTCATTACACTGGAAAGTAATTATTGAAGATAAAATAACTGTTGAAGTTAATAAAGCCAGATCTTCATAATTACCTCTTTTTTTCTCAAATAATACGTTAAAAATAAAGATAGCTATCGCTAACAATGTCAAATACAACCTACTTCCTGTAGGACTATTTATTTCAGCATAGGATAAATTTAAATAGTTTTTATTATAGAAATTACATATGGTTACTATGGTCTCACTGTCCTGTGAACTATTTTTTGTAACCTGGTTGGGTGAGATGTTGGCGCATCTACGATCCCAATCTATTACTACAAAAACATTACTTTTTCTTTTTTATTTCTCTTAAGTAAATATTTATTGTTTTTATTATTTCTTGTTCATAATTATAAATTTCATTAATATTATTAATATTGTATGATTTCCATTTTTTACGGCCTTTTCCAGCTTTCTCAAATCCATCAAATAAACTTATTCTTAACCTATGAATGTTATTAAAATACAGTCTAGCTATCGGATAATATTTATTATCATCTAATAATACATTACAGTAACTTTTGAAGTCACGTAAATATATCCTTTCAGGATTTATTATTTTAGCTGCAATGGATTTAACTATATAATACCCTTCATACTCTTCATTTGTAGTTATAATACCATCATCATTTTCAATTAATACTGGTACATAATCATCATTGTTTTGTTCAAGCGCATTATGTTTTCAATATTATTGAACAAATGACTGTGTACATACAACCATGCTTTCAAAACGATTAACAATATATAATTATTGAAAATTAATATTGTAATGATATTTATATTAGTTATAAATATATAATTTTATCTATTTCATGTTTAAATTTTAGTTTTAAGCTATTATAAATAAAATATTGATAATATAATGAATTAATAATTAAATAACTATTTTAAATATTTTTGATATGAATGATTATTTAATTCTATAAATTGGGATCTATGATTGTTGCATATTTTTTGAGGATTAAAATAACTTTTATTTACTAAAATAGAAATCTTTTTATATATTGTTGATTTAAATAATATTTAAATACTATATTTAACTTAACTTTTTAATGATAGACTAAATAAAGGAGGTTTGTGTTATGAAATTTGAAGAACAAGAAATAGTAGATAACACTTCAAAAGAAGTAGTGATTGAAGAGTCAAATGATAATAATGAGACTAAACCCATGTTAAATTATGATAATATTAAAAGTTCACAAGATATTGAAGTTCCACCTTTATTAATTGATCAAGTTATAGGACATGAAGAGTCCATTGAGACAATTAAAAAAGCAGCAAAACAAAGGAGGAATGTTTTACTTATTGGAGATCCTGGTGTAGGTAAATCTATGCTGGCTAAAGGAATGGCTCAAATATTGCCTCATGAGACTCTAAAAGACGTGCTTGTATACCCGAACATGGAAGATAATAATCACCCATTAATAAGGACAGTACCAGCGGGTGAGGGTAAAAAAATTGTAAAAGCCACTAAGGGCTCTGCTAAAAACCACGAAGAAAAGAAAACAATAATTACAATGTTTGCAATCGGAGGTATTTTAGTAATTGGATTCATGTATGGAAGATTACTTGAATCTATTATTGCAGCTGCTTTAATTTTACTTATTTCAATTCAAATCAAACCAAAAAACAATGTTATGTCTCCAAAATTATTGGTTAATAACCAAGATGCAAGATTTGCACCATTCATGGATGCAACTGGAGCTCATGCTGGTGCTCTTTTAGGAGATGTACGTCACGACCCATATCAATCTGGTGGATTAGGAACTCCTGCACATGAACGTGTAGAAGCAGGTATGATTCACAAAGCTAATCGTGGAGTTTTATACATTGACGAAATTGGTACAATGTCCATGAAAACTCAACAAGAGTTATTATCTGCAATGCAGGAAAAACAATATTCAATCACAGGTCAAAGTGAAAACTCAAGTGGTGCAATGGTAAGATCACAAGCAGTACCATGTGACTTTGTGCTTGTAGCATCTGGTAACCTTCAAGTTTTAGAAGGAATGCACATTGCAATGAGATCCAGAATCAGAGGATATGGTTATGAAGTATTCATGAAAGATTATATGGATGATACCACTGAAAATAGGGAAAAATTAGTTCAATTCGTAGCTCAAGAAGTTAAAAATGATGGAAGAATCCCTCACTTTTCAACTGATGCATTAGATGAGATAATCATGGAAGCAAAAAGAAGATCTGGAAAACAAAATGCATTAACCTTAAAATTAAGAGACCTTGGAGGACTTGTAAGGTCTGCAGGGGATGTAGCTATTGAACATGGTGCTGATCTTGTAACTGCTGAGCATGTATTTGAAGCTAAAAAATATGCAAGAACATTAGAACAGCAAATAGCTGATAGATCCATTTTACAAAGAAAAGACTATAGTATGGTTTCTGCTAAAGGTGGAAGAGTTGGCCTCATCAATGGTCTTGCAGTAATTGGAGATAGAAGTGGAATTGTATCACCAATTGCAGCAGAAGCAGCTCCAACTCAATCTAAAACTGGTGGTCAAATAATTGCTACTGGTAAATTAGGAGAAATTGCTAGTGAATCTGTTCAAAACGTAAGTGCATTAATTAAAAAATACACAAACAAAGATATTTCAGATTATGATATTCATGTTCAATTCATCCAGACTTATGATGGTGTTGAAGGAGATTCAGCTAGTGTAAGTATTGCAACAGCTGTTATTTCAGCTATTGAAGAAATTCCAATAGATCAAACTGTTGCTTTAACTGGTTCTCTCAATGTACGTGGTGATGTAATGCCTATTGGTGGAGCAACTGCTAAAATTGAAGCTGCTGCAGAGGCAGGAATGAAAAAAGTTTTAATTCCTAAATCTAACTTAAATGATGTTATGATTGAGAAAAAATATGAAGATATGATTGAAATCATTCCAACTGAAACTTTAAGTGATGTTTTAGAAAACATTTTGATTAGTGGATCTTCTAAAGATAAATTAATTGCAAAAATGAAAAATTTAAGTTCAAAAGTGGCAGATAAAGTTCCACAAACAACTTTGAATAATCCAACTACAAATTAAGTTGGATTTATTTTCTCTCTTTTTTTTTAAAATTTTTATAATTGTTATTACATTATATTAATCATGTAAATTACATATTATTAAATATAATTAATAACATAACATTTATCATTATGTTCGAAAATTTTAAATTTAATCTCGCGAAGATTATTGGAAAGGGGTTATGTATTATACTTGAGAAAGGGCCTGGTGGCGGAATGAGTTATCCAGGTTATATATTTTCCAGTATTGTCGGACAAGATTCTATAGCTAAGTTAGCTGATGAGTTGGAACTAGGTAATATTTTAGTTAGTGGAACTAATGGTAAAACCACTACAACTTCTCTTTTAACAAAATTGATGTCCAAAGATATTCCTATAAGATATTGTTATGAAAATAATACTATTCATTCAATTGTAACATGTTTATTAAAATATGATGGGGATTTAGGTATTTTTGAATATGGTATTCGTAATATAAAATTTGGAATTCCAGATACTGTTCAAAAATTATTAAATCCAATTGGCATTGTTTATACAACAATTTCTCAAGAGCACACTCAAGTAGCAGGTGTTAAGAATCCTTTTCCTGATTATTTGCATGCTAAAAAATTATTATCCCAAGGCATGAAAGATGGTGTTTTAGTTGCAAATGCTGATGATCCAAGAACTGCATGGATAGGATGTGAAAAGCAAAAGGAAATTCCCGTTAATTTTTATGGGATTGATATTTTAGACATTGAAGATTTCGAACAAAATCAAGTTGTTTGTCCTTATTGTGGTGAAATATTTGATTATTCATATTATTTTTTAAATCATAGGGGAATTTTTTCTTGTAAATGTGGTTTTAAACGCCCAGAACCTAATGTTAAACTTGTTGATGCTAAATTTGGTAGTGAATTTTGGAAATTAACTATTGAGGGGAATGTATACAATTATTTTGCATCAAAAAACATTGAACTAAACTTAGAATTAAAGGTTCCTGTATTTGGTTTTCATAATATTTACAATACATTAGCTTCAATTACTGCTTATGCATCATATACTCCTAAAATTGAAAACATTAAAAAGACGGTTCATGAGGTGTTTGATAACTTGGACATGTCTTTTATTCCGCCTGGAAGATTTGAAGTTGTAAAATTTGGAGACAAACATATTGGACTGGGTCAAGGAGATAATGGTGATGCTCTTAAAATTAATGCATTATTCATGAAAAATTATTTGGATGGCCCACTAGAGTTTATTTACACAACTCCGGATGTTGGTGAAGATGAAATATTTAATGATCATTTTAGAGTCATTAAAAATATGAATCCTGAACATGTTATTGTTCTTCCTGGAAGACATTCAATTGAAAAAGCTAGAGAATATTATAATATAATCAAAAAAGAATTTGAATCAGCTGAGTTTTATTCAATAGGTTATGATGAATTGGATAAAAGGATTGATAAGTTATCTGAGTTAGCTGTGAATTCTAATTATAAGAATATCATGATGTCTGGATGTGGTGAAGAACAGGCTATGTGGGAATTAATTAAAATTAAGTTTATTAATAGATAATTTTACTATCTATTATTTCCTTAATTTTTTTATAAAATTCCCCTTCTACTTTTTTAAATTCTTTAAATGATGCATTAACACTGCAATTGCACACGTCAGTTTTTCCAATTTGATATTCGTTTGATTCTTTTTTTATTAAAATTCCGAATAATTTTTCTTCTCCGTCACTATATTCATCAAATTCTTCCTGTGTAAGCTGTAAACTATAATCTGTTGTAGAGAATATGTCGCATTCATTTAAAATAGGTATGAAAGTAACCATTCCACAAGGTAAGAATATGTTTTCACTTTTATGAATTTTCATAAGTCTTTCCTCGTAGGTGTCGCTGTCTTTGATGTTATAATCATTAATTTCAAAGATATTATTCTTTCCCATATGGTTATCATCATCAATTATGAATGCCAATAAGTTTGGATCTACATAATTATCGCAAGTTGCTCTAATATTCTTGATAGTTTCATAAATATTCATTACATACTACCTCGTATTTTTCACATAAATCAAATATGGTTTCAATTTGACGAATCTGATTAATCCAATTATAGGAATTTCATCAAAACCGTAATAAATACCAGCAAGTCCACCGCAAATGGCAGCTACAGTATCGGTATCCTCACCTAAATTAACAGCTTTTAGCACAGCATCTTTATAATTATCCATATTTTCAAGACAATAAATAACAGCTTCTAATGTGTATACAACATAACCGGTGCTTGAAACTCCTTTTGAATAATCATCATCAAAGATTCTTTTAAAATGAATAAGTTCATATGAATCTTCATAATATTCAATGATTTTAGCGCTAGCATTTTGAACATGTTCTCTAATACTCAAATTAGAGTTATTAAGCATTGATTTAGCTATTTCAATATATAATACACAAGCGATTCTAGCTCTTTTGTGTCTATGGGTTATAGAGGAAACATTTTCAATAGTTTCATAATCAATGTTGTTAATAAAAGCCAAAGGCAATATCCTCATTAAAGAACCATTTCCATTGTTTCCATTACCAGCCATTCCACAAATTGGGTTTAGTCCGGTGTAGTTGTTTAATGCTTCACGTGTTGTAAGTCCTATGTCAAATGTGTTTTCTTGAGAATATTTATCATTCCTTTGCCATTCAATAAACTCCTCGATAATGTCTGTATAATCAATACCTTTTTTGTTTACAATACTTGCCCTTGTAGCTATTGTCAATGAAGTATCATCAGACCATGTTCCTGCTGGTTTTCGATATGTCCCGTAACTTTTCATTCCAGTTACAGGGTACTTTTTGAGGTCTTCACGGCTGTAAAACTCAACAGGCACACCTAATGCAGCACCGACTACTAAACCAATGATTCCATCTTTGACTTTCATATTTATATATTCCAATATTTGTATTTAAAATTTTTATATCATTGAAAGCATAATCTTAACCAATGATTCTTAAAACTACAAACCTTATTTTAAGACCTTGGCAGATTGAAGATGCAGAATATTTATATAATTTAGCTAAAAATCCAAAAATTGGTCCAATTGCTGGCTGGCCACCACATGAAAGTGTTGAAGATAGTTTAAATATTATTAAAACTGTATTTTCAAAAAAAGAAACTTATGCTATTATTCTAGACAATATTCTAATTGGTTGTGTTGGATTATTATTTCATCCTGATTGCAATCATTATTGGGGAGATAACTCTGCAGAGCTAGGTTATTGGATTGGTGAGGAATACTGGGGAAGAGGATATACTGTTGAAGCATCTAAAGTTTTAATTAAAAGAGCATTTGATAATTTAAATGTAAATCAGATTTATGCAACTTATAGGGCTGAAAATACGCAATCAAAGAGAGTTTTAGAAAAGTTAAATTTTAAATATTTTGATAATTTGATAAATGTGGATTATTCAGGAATTGAATTTAGTGAAATAGCCATGGTACTTAAAAAATAATTTATATGATGAGATATTAATCTTAATTGATGACAAGATTATGTAAAAATTGCAATTTCGAAAATCAAGATGATTATGATTTTTGTGCTAAATGTGGTACTCCGTTAGTTGAAGGTCTAAAACCTAGGCAATTTAATGTTTATAGGACACAAGATCTCAAAGTTAATAAAAAAGCATTAATCGCAGCGTATATCGCCACTATATTTTTATCATGGAGTGGTGTTGTTATTGGTTTGATTTCAAAAAATACAGTATTTGCAACATTTACCTTTTTTGGATTTTTCATGCCATTTTTCTTAGTGCAATCAAAACATCCCACACTTAGAAAACATGGTCTAATAATGATGGTCATTTCATTTTTAGGCGTTGCGCTTTCATTTTATATAATGATGCATTAAAAAAATAGAAAAGGGAAATTAGACAAAGTGGATGCTAATATTCCCAGTTAAAAATTGTATAGGAATTTCAAATATGTTCATTCCATTTTGAGCCATTGCAGTTCCAACAGCATCTCCTCTATCCATACTTCCTGAAACCTTATCATTACCTGCATACCCATTATATGCATCATTTGCACGAATATTATCAATGATGTCTCCTCCAAAAATAGCAGCAGCACCATCATTATTTACACTAACTATGATATGTGGAGTAAAATGGTATGTATAACTCATTATGTCACGAGCAGCGCCGTATGGATCATCAGGATAATCTGCATAAACATTATGTAATGTTTGACCTTGTGCGTTAACTGAACTGCCGGGATAAATCCATTCAAAACCAGTAAGACCAATAGTGGCAGCCATATCAATACCGTTTTCTTCAGATGAATCTTCGGCAACTATTAGAACTGGGCTTACAATAGTTGATGCTAAAAATACAACAACTATCAATACCAATGCTATAAGAGCAACACTTAATTTTCTCATGATTAATTTTTATAATATTTTAAATATTAATAATTAACCTTTTTAATTACAAAGAACATAAATTATATTCATATAAAATTTTTGGTGATATTATGATTATAGGTGGTTCAGCTTCACAAGATTTAGCTGCTAGTGTAGCGCATGAACTTGGAGAAGAATTATGTTATGTTGAAACTAAGAAGTTTCCAGATGGAGAAAGATATTTAAGAATCAATGGTCAAGTTAAAGACGAGACAGTAACTGTCATTCAGTCTACTGGATACCCTCAAGATGAAAATCTAATGGAATTATTGTTTATCATATCTAATCTTAAGGATTTAGGTGCTAAAAAAGTAAGAGTTGTAGTTCCATATATGGGGTATGCAAGACAAGAAAAACGTTTTAATCCTGGAGAAACAATTTCTGCTAAGATTGTTTGTAATTTAATTCAAACAGCAGGGGCTGATGAGTTTATAACATTCAATATTCATGAAGCATGTGTATTGGACTTTTTTGATATTCCTGCAAGAAACATTTCTGCAATGCCGGATATTGCAGAATACTTAGATAAAAAATTCTTTAAAAAAGAAGATATCAAACCATTAATCATTGCTCCAGATAAAGGAGCATATGGATTTGCACAGGAAATTTCTGAAATTATTGGTTGTGACTGCACCTACTTAACAAAAGTACGTTTAGGTCCTGATAAAGTTGAAACTAAAATTGTAGATGTCAGATGTGACAGTGAAAGTGAAAATACTGTTAACATTGATTCCGTAAAAGGTATGCATGCAATCATTGTTGATGACATTATCGCTACCGGAGGAACTATTGTTAATGCAATTAATATCTTAAAACAATATGGTGCATCCTCTGTTGATGTATGCTGTGTTCACCCAATTTTAACCAATAATGGTGCAACCAGGATATATGCTGCAGGAGCAGGTAAAATTATTGGAACTAATTCATTATCTTCTGATACTTCTCGTGTATCTATAGCTAGAAGCATAGCTAATGCATTGAGAGAAAGTAACTGAAGAATTTCATAAAGTAATATTTATTATTACTTTCATGTTTTTTTTTAAATAGAAGTTTATATAATATAATTATTATTCGGTGTCAAAAAAACCAATATCTGTATAAGAATTAATTAACACTTGAAAAATAGTGGAAGAATATAGG
>NZ_JBNMGD010000078.1:0-3118 GCF_050872065.1 Methanobrevibacter sp. | reverse complement strand
TATATATATTATTTGGAATAAAATCATCTTATTCAAATAACCATTCTTCTGAGAGATATCTATCCCCACTATCAGGCAATATTGCGATTATCCTTTTACCTTTATTTTCCTCTCGTTTAGCCAATTGTAAAGCCGCCCAAGTAGCCGCTCCTGAAGAGATTCCTGCAAAAATACCCTCATTTTTAGCAAGTGCAATTAATGTTTTTCCGGCTTCATCACTAGGCACTGGAATAATTTCATCAATAAACTCAGAATCATAAATTGAAGGAACAAATCCTGCACCAATTCCTTGAATGTTATGTGGTCCTTTTACGCCTTTAGCTAATGTTTGTGATTCTTCTGGTTCTACTGCAACAATTTTGACATCAGGAAGAACCTCTTTTAATGCTTTACCAATACCAGTAATTGTTCCACCAGTACCTACTCCTGCAACAACATAATCCACATTCCCCCCTGTATCTCTCAAAATTTCTTGTCCAGTTGTCTTATAGTGGATAGCTACATTAGATTCATTGTCAAATTGACCTAAAATAACTGAATTCGGATTTTCATTATGTAATTCTTCTGCTTTTTTAATAGCACCACCCATACCTTCTGAACCTGGAGTTAATACAATTTCAGCACCATAAATAGCTAAAAATTTTCTCCTTTCAACAGACATGGTTTCAGGCATGGTCAATATTACTTTATAACCTTTTGCAGCAGCAGCAAAACCAATACCAATACCAGTATTTCCACTAGTTGGCTCTATAATCACAGAACCTTTCCCAATTAATCCTTTTTCCTCAGCATCTTCAATCATTGCAGCAGCAACACGATCTTTTATGCTGCCTGCTGGATTGAATGATTCCATTTTTACATCAACTTCTGCATCTAAATCTTTTGTTAAATTGTTTAATCTTATTATAGGAGTGTTTCCTATTGCATCAATTACACTATCAAGCACTCCTCTTTTTAATTCTGGAACATTTACCATATTTTATTCTCCAAATAATTTATTTGTTTTTAATAATATATTAAAAGAATTATCTTAAAAATTAAATAACTATTGTTATATAATGGATTCATTATATAAATATTTTGAAGAAATTTAGTGATACTAAAAAATTATAAGAATAAAAAAAAGATTAAAAGTTTTCATTATAATAATCACATATTTCAGTACAAGGACAAATCTCACACTGAGGAGATATTGGTTTGCAAATATTTTGACCAAACTGAACCATCAAATCATTTAATTTAATCCATAAATCCTTAGGAGCTATTTTTTTAAGTTCCTCCTCAGTATCTTCAGGATTTTTTGTATTTACTAACCCTAATCTATTTGAAATTCTATGAACATGAGTGTCTACTGGAATTGCTGGAAGTTCAAAAGCAAAAACCATTACACAATTAGCAGTTTTTCTACCTACACCCGGAAGTTTTAACATTTCTTCCACAGTATCCGGAACAACTCCACCATACTGGTCAATTAAAATCTGTGAAACCTCTTGAATTCTTGCTGCTTTTACATTATAAAAACCTGCAGGCCTAATCAATTCTTTAACATCATCAATTGGAGCTTCTGCAACTTCATAAATATCTTTATACTTAGCAAATAAATTGTTAGTAGCCTGATCAGTATTTTCATCACGTGTTCTTTGAGACAAAATGGTTCTAATTAATACCCTGTAAGGATCATGGTCTTGAAATACTCTTATCTCAAAAGTATTATCCAAATATTCAACTAATTTAATTACTCTTTCCTCTTTATTCATCATTATATCAATTCCAATTCAAAACCAAGCTTTGCCATTGCTTCAATGAAATTAGGGAATGAAACATCAAATACTTCCCCATTTTTAATTTCAATGTCATGCTTAAGACCTATTAAAGAAAATGCCATTGCAAGCCTATGGTCTCCATGTGAATCAACAACACCTGATGACACACCACCAGTTATACTCATTCCATCTTCATGCTCAACCAATTTACAACCGAGTTTTTCCAGTTCACGGCAAGTTGTGTCAATCCTATCAGTTTCTTTTACTCTTGCATGAGCAACACCCGTGATATTAGTTGTTCCTTCAGCCATTGCAGCTAAAACAGCAACAGTAATTAATAAATCAGGTGCATTTGATAAATCAACATCAATTGCTTTTAAACATCCCTTAGAAGTAATTTCAACATAATCTTCTCCACGAACAATTGTTGCCCCCATATCTTGAAGAATATTTAAAATAAATTTATCTCCTTGCTTGGATGTCCTAAATAAATTTTTAATTCTAGCACTACCTCCATTAATAGCAACTAAAGCAAGTAAATAAGATGCAGATGAATAATCTCCTTCAACAGTATAATCACAAGCAACATATTCTTGTTTAGGAATTTTAAATTCATCGATTCTGCAACTTTGATGCTCTTGACTACAGGAATCATGTTTCAAATAATATGATTTGTCTGATTTAATACCAAATTTTCTCATAATGTCCCAAGTCATATAAACATAGGGCTTTGATTTGAATTCAGGTAAAACATATAAAGTAACCCCACATTTAGACAATGGAGCAGATATTAAAATTGATGAAATAAACTGTGAACTAACATTACCCATAATATTAGTTTCACCACCCACATATCCAGGTTTAATCAATATTGGTGCCTTTCCATTATTGTTTAATGATTCAGTTTCGACTCCTAAAGGTTTTAAAGCATTCATCAAAAGACCCATTGGCCGTGTATGAAGAGATTCATCACCTGTTAAAATAACTTCATTATCACTTAATGCAGAAACAGATGTCATTAATCTAAGTGTAGTTCCTGAATTTGCAAGGTCAATTGGCCCATCACAAGAATTATGAAGCATTCCATTAGTTCCTATGACTTCTAAATAATCATCATTCCTATTAATTTGAGCACCCAATGCTTTACATACTCTAATTGATGCTAATGTATCTTCAGAGTATAGCATATCATAAAGTTTAGAGGTACCATTAGCTAATGAAGCTAATATAATTGCTCTGTGAGAATAACTTTTAGATGGGGGTGCTTTAACCTCACCACCAATATTTGAGATATTTTTTACCTTAAGAATCATCAATAATATTTTAAATTAAATTTAATAAATAGTTACCTATAC
>NZ_JBNMGD010000070.1:0-4434 GCF_050872065.1 Methanobrevibacter sp. | reverse complement strand
TATATATATTGAGTCTTGTTTTGTTAGTAATTTTGTCTGTAGGTGCTGTTTCAGCAAGTGACGGTGAAATAAGTGAGTTAACCAGTAATTCTACTGATTCAATCTCAATAGATGATAATGAAGTAGTTTTGGAATCTCCGTCTGTGATGAGTAATAATGTTGATGTTCCATCTTTAAGAAGTGGTTCTGGAAATTCAATATATGTGGATTCCAGTGCAGGCGCTGGTGGAGATGGTTCAATTACTAGTCCATACAAGGATTTATCTTCAGCTTTAGGTAGTTCAGTTGATGGTGATTCAATTTATATCTTACCAGGGATTTATAAAGGTTTAAATAATAATGTTGGGTTAAAAATTACAAAAAATAATTTACTTATTATTGGAACTGGTCCTGATGTGATTTTTGATGGTGAAAACACTAATCGTATATTTAACATAACTGGATCAAATGTAACCATACAAGGAATAACCTTTAAAAACGCAAAAGCAGATAATTATGGGGCAGCAATATATTCCGACAATTTAATATTGAATATAAAAAATTGTAGTTTTGAAAACTGTTATCTCCCTAATTCTTATGGTACTACTGGTAATTATGGTGGTGCTATTTATGTTAATGGTAATCTGATTGTTATTGATTCCTATTTTGTGAATAACACAGCCTCTAAGGGTAGTGCTATTTATCTACCTTATGATGGTAATATTAAGTGGAATATGAACATTACTAATTCCACTTTTATAAATAATAATGCTAGTGATGAGGGTAGTGCTATTTATACATACTCTTATGGAGATTTGAATATTATTAATTCTTCTTTTATTAATAATTATGCTAGATATTTATTCTTATAATGATTTGAATGTTATTAATTCCTCTTTTAGGAATAATACTGCTAGAGATGGTAGTGCTATTTATTCTGGTTATGATTTGAATGTTGTTAATTCTATTTTTATAAATAACACTGCTACTAAGAATGATGTGGGACCAGGTGCCATTAATGCTTATAGGAATACGAACATTACTAATTCCACTTTTATAAATAACACAGCTACTTATTATGGTGGTGCTATTTATTTTAGTGGGTATAGTTATAGTTTGAATGTTATTAATTCCACTTTTATGAATAATACTTCTAAGCAGGATGGTGGTGCTATTTATTCTTCTAATTCTAGAAATGTGAATATTACTAATTCTTCTTTTATGAATAATACTGCTGAGCGGGATGGTGGTGCTATTTATTCTTCTAAGGATGTGACTGTTACTGATTCTTCTTTTATGAATAATACTGCTAAGCAGAATGGTGGTGCTATTTCTATTAGTCAGGGGGATTATTATTCTAGTGTTTTGAATACTGTTAATTCAACTTTTATTAATAATATTGCTATTGTGAATGGTGGTGCTATTTATATTGGGAAGTCTAATTCTGTTGTGAATACTAGGGATTCTACTTTTATTAATGATACTGCTTCTCATAGGGATGGTGCTATTTATTCTCAGGGTAATGTGACTAATATTAGTTCAATTTTCATTGAGAGTAATCTTATAGTGTCTGTAGATAGTAATATGAGTTCTAGTGTTAATCCAGGTGATCAAATTAGTTTTACAGTTTCTGTTACTAATCCTAGACCTAAAAACAATGTAACTGACGTATTCGTTATATTGAATATGCCTGATGGTCTTACTTACATTAATCTCACTGGTGTTAATTGGACTAAAGACGGTGATAAGTTTGTTTATAATGGTAATTTAACTCCTAATGAATCCGTTAGTTTTACTGTTGTCTTCAATACTACTGGAGGTATTTTTGATTTAGAAACAATCACTGGATCTAATCAAACTTATAATGTGACTACTAGTAATAAGTTTACTGTTGGTACTCCAGGTTTGTCTGTTAATATTACTAATGATGATTCTGTGAATGTAGGTGACCAAGTTAACTTTACAGTTACAGTTAAAAATACTGGTGATATGCCATTAACTGATGTTTTTGTTGAAATTAATATTCCAGACGGTCTTAGTTACAAGGATATTACAGGTAATTGGACTAAAAAAGGAGATAAATTCTATTATAATGCTAATTTAGCTCCTGGTGAGAAATCAACTTTAACTGTGATTTTTAATGCGGTTAAAGTTGGTAATTTCACTGTTACTGCAATTGCGGGTTCCAATGAAACCAACAACACAACAGTCATCCAGAATACTGTAAATATTATGGAAAGTGAAGACACAGAAGATGTAAACACTACTGATGAATCAAATACTAATGAATTAGATAAAGTAAACAAAATAAGTGCAATTAAATCAAGTTGTGATGGCGGAATTGTTAATACTGATTTGGCTACAGGAAATCCTTTGATTGTCTTGTTAGCTTGCTTATTGATGATTTTAGTACCATTCAGAAAACGTAAATATTAAATGAAGAATTAGTTTTCTAAAAAAAATATTTTTTTTAGAGGATTAATTTTTCTTCTTTTCTTTTTTTGGTAATTAGTGTATAATTGAAATTAATATATATTATCTCAGTAGAAGTTAATTTTAATTTATTAAATAGGCTAAAAATTTATTATCTCTCTTGAATATAGTTATTATCATGAAATTTTCTGGTTTTATGAATGTATACCAATTGGATGATATGAGTTGGGAATACCAGTTTGGAGATAAATCACTTAAAGCTCAAACACTAAAAGAACTGGAAGTCCTTGTTAGTCTTTATGGTTTAAAATGGAGAATTTTAGATAAAGATTTAGTTGAAAAATCCATTGAGATAGACAAAAATAATGTTACTGGTTTTTTAAATGTTTATAAAAAAGATGATTATTGGTATTATAGGAATTCTAATTTGAAATCACATAGTCTTGAAGTCTTAAAGAAAAAAGTCTTAAGTGAAAATCTTGAATGGAAAGAAACAGATAAGGAACTTGCTTATAAAAATTGGAAATTGGATTTAAGAAAATTTAAAAAATAATAAATTTTAATTATTTTGTTTAACAATTAATAATTATGAGTGTTTTTGTTCCAGGTCATGTGACTGGTTTTTTCAATATTGAAGATTATGAATCCAAACTGAAAAAAGGATCTTGTGGAGTAGGATTTCTGCTTACAAAGGGTGTTAAAACAACAATCGTTGAATCAGATAGCTTTGAATATGAAGTTAATCGTGGTGATGACACAATTATTCGTGAAGTTTTAGCTATTTTAGAATTGGATGATATGAATTTTAAAGTTATTCAGGATATTCAACTTCCAATTGGTGCTGGTTTTGGCACATCAGCAGCTTCAGCATTAAGCTTGACATTAGCTTTAAATGAATTTTTAGGTTTAGGTTATTCAGAGGATTTATGTGGTCAAATTGCTCATATGGCTGAAGTTAATTTAGGTGCTGGTTTGGGGGATGTAATAGCTCAAACAGGTAATGGTTTGGTTTTAAGAACAAAACCTGGAGCGCCGGGAATTGGTGAAATCGAATCATATAATCATGATGTTTATGTTGCATATAAAACATTTGGACCAATTGAGACATCTGAGATTATTAATGACCCTGATTATAAAAAAATTATTTCGGAAGTAGGATTGAAGTATTTGGAGCTATTTGAAAATGAGCCTAACTTGGACAATTTTTTAATTTATTCAAATAAATTTTCTCTTGAAACAAAACTGATGTCTCAAGAAGTCAAAAAACAAATTGATTATTTTGAATCTATAGATGATATTTTAGGTAGTTCTATGGCAATGCTTGGAAATACTGTATTTGCATTAGCTTATAATGAAGAAGTATTTAAAAAATTAAACATTGAAGGGTTACATATAGATAAATTAAATAATGATGGTATTGTTTATGATTAATCTTAGTTATGATGTAGAAATTTACCGACATCAAATTTTAGATTTAGCTCAAAATGGCAATACAATAATAGAGTTAGGATGTCATGTTGGCAATACAACAGAGATTCTATTGGATAATTTTAAAGATTCAAAGATAATAGCTCTTGATAATTCTCCTGAGGCCACAGCTAGTATGAATGAATTGGCTTGTGATAATCTGGAATTTATCAATGCAGATGTTCGTCTTCATGAAACATTACTTGAGGTATTTAAGAAAATACAAAAATGTGACATTTTATGTATTGACTTAGGTGGAGGATATCATCCAGATACTGTTTTTAAAGTATTTTATATTTGGTCATCAACATTTAAACCAAAACATACCATTATTAGAAATAGGGGCATTCTGGAATTTTTTAATTCAGTAGAAAGTTGTAGTGAAGATTATATGTCTAGTGAAGGATATCTTGATTCTTATCATGATTCTGGCATCCCACAGCAAATTAAAGAATTTGAGTTATGGACACCTTCTCTTAAGAAATAATATAATTGTATACTTTACAGTTAAATTTGATTGAAAATTATTTTTCATTAATTTACGATATGAATAGT
>NZ_JBNMGD010000076.1:0-3426 GCF_050872065.1 Methanobrevibacter sp. | reverse complement strand
GACCTGTATAGTAGTACGGGATCGAAGATCCCAAGCGAAGCCAGGTATGGATTTTAAAATATGGATATTTTAAACTGAAATTAAGGTGTTTTAAAATGAAACGATTTTAACATTTAAATTCTTTAAATTAAGTTTAAATTTAACAACAAAAAAATATATTTAAATTAGAACTCTGAATCCTCCTCTTCTGAACTATCAATAGGTTTAAATGTTTCAACATATTCTTCTTTTAATACAAATAAATATGGTCTTTTTCCTTCTGAATTTATTCTAGAAGCTTTCTTTCTTCCTTCATTTTCAAATTTACTCTTAATCTTATCTTTAAATTTATTAAATTCAGCAACTGTAAAACTTCCAAAATAATCTCTATAACAGAATTTAACTTCATCAAGAGTCATTCCATTAACAAATCCCTTATAGTTTTCAATAATAAATTTCTCTTCAATTGGTCTACATAATCCAATTAATCGTTTTCTTTCTTCTGTTACAGGGAAATCTCTAGGATTAAAATCAGAAAGATCTATATTTGAGAAATAAGTTATTAAATTATCATAAAATGTAGATGTTCTATTTTTACACAATTTACTGAAGAAATCGAAGTTTCTTTTGAATTTATTTGAAACATCCATGACACAATATCTTCTGTCAGTATCATCTATAATAATTGGTCTTGTGAAATTAGAACAGAAGATTAAATTAGCTACATTCTTCATATTATGGAATTTTCCATATATTTCTCTTCCTCTTTTAGATCTATCAGTAATTATTGCTTTCAACGAATTCATATCTTTAATAAATTCATCTTTCGCTGATGATAATTCATTAGCTACTAGCAACATATTATTTTCAACAACTGATGTGTAATTTCCAGTTAATTCAGCAATATCAGTGATAGTTTCTGAATATCCTGAAAATAATTCACAGAGAGTGTCTGTAAACACAGTTTTTCCAGTTCCAGGTTCTCCAAGAAGAACTAATCCAACTTCATTTTTTGTTCCAGGATTTTGAATCATATTTGCAATCCATTTGATTATATAATCATAAACAACTGGATCATTATTAGAAATACCTTCCTTAATTAACATCAAGAAATCTTTTATAAGATCTTGGTTAATTTCTTGAAGTTTCTGATAATTGAATCCATGGAAATATGAAATTATTTGATAATTCTTTTCGGATCTCTTATCGTTAAATGTAATGAAATGAAAATGGAAATATTCTGAATATTTCACAAACGCATCCCATGCACTATAAGAAGAATTTTTTCCTTTTGGAATATGTAGATCTATTCTTGATAATTCATTCTTGATTGCCTTGTCTGTTTGATACGAAAACGAAATAAATTTCTTTTCATTTTCCGGATCATAATTTTCATCAAATTCATCATCTTCATTTTCATTAATTTTGTAACCCTTTTCGATATACATTTTATCTTCAAATGAATGGAATCTGATGAATCTTAATAGATCATTAGCAGCAGCTTCTAGAGTTTTGTATTTATGAGCTCTTGCTTTTTTTGTAAACTCTATAACTGTAAATGGATCATTAAGGATATCAAATTTCTTAACATGAACACCACCAATTAATGGAAGAATAGATTGTTTATAATAATCAGGATTATGAAACTTGATTATATTAAATAAACAACCAATATGTGATTTTTCATCACCAACACTATCACAAACTTCATCAAAATGATCATTTGCATTAAGAGTTAAAAGATTATTCTGAAAAACTTTTCTAATTGCTTTTTCTTTCAATTTATCATTCAAACAATTAATTGCCTGGAAGAAATGAATTAAAGCAACTTCATCTTCAAGTTTCTTCCCTGAATGTGCACAATTATGAATTTTGAATCCGTTTAATCCATTAATTAAAGTTAATAGAACTTCTTCAGAAGGATTATCATAATTATATTCTTCTGAATTAACAGGTTTAGATGTTTTAGGTTTATTATATTTATCTTCAACTGCTTCTATCCAATTGAATGTTTTTAAAACATCTGTGATTGAATGTCTAACAGGCCATTCATAACTACCATTAATAAATTTCGATTGTTTAATTGTTTTCGTTGGATCTTTATCATAAATGATTTTTGATCCAATAACTAAACAATTCTGACGATTATTTGGATTTCTAGAAGTAAATAAATCTAAATCTAAACCTTTTTCAATAGAGATTTGTGCAAAAGAATTCTTCTTTGATTCAGGATCAAATCTATTGAAAAATTTATCATCATTATTACAATATATATGGAATCCTCCTGAAGGAGTCCGTGCAAGAACATAATCATTAGATTTACATACATTTTTAATGTATTTTCTTGTTCTTTTAGCTTCAGTTTCATCCATTAAATCATTTTCATGATGATTAATGTCAATATCAATTACAGATAAATATTCAACTTCATTCAAATAAATTGTTGCTCCAGTAATTGAATCATTAGAATCAAATTCATCTAAAGTTAAACTACCAGTTTTGATTGAATTATCAGTTGAAAATTTCTTGTAATTGTCAGTTGGAACCAAATGATTATTGATTCGTTCTTTTAATGATTTAGATTTCAGTGAATCTATATATCTTGATTTTTCAATTTCCTTTTTGTCTTCAGGTGATAAAGTCTCAATAACTTCATCAAGATCTAAATCTAAATTTAAATTAATTTCAGAAACTGAATTTTCATTAGATTTATTTGAATCTTCAGTATTATTGTTTGATTTTGGCATAAAATCGTAGTCAAAGCTTTCGCTCATTTAGTGACGATAAAAAAATAAAATTTAGGGTTTTAAAAACGTCCTTTTTACATTTTGAAAATATCCAATTATTTTAACCTTGTATTTTTTATTTTTTATCAACATCAAATGAGTAGCACCGCAAGGACAAGTCATTTGCAATGGATCGACGATCTTCCTGAAGATGTTGTTCCAATTAACGAATTTAAGAATCACAAATTTGATAATCTTTATTATTCACCATCTACTAATGAATTTTATCAAGCTCCTAAACTTAAATATAGAATATTAAGTAAGGATGAGAAATATCTTAAATGTAGAACTAATAAATCTTCTTCATCTAAGATTTCCATTAAGAAACTATTGGACAAACTAACCAATAATAGTTCTTAATAAATATTCATAATTTTTTTGATGTGTATCCACACAGTGATCAGAATTTAGATACTTAACTGTTAATTTACATCCATTAGCTCTTAGATAATTGCAATATTTTTGCTTCAGAAGCTTAACTCTTGGAGAATATTCTTGATTTTGATTATTTCTTGATGTCCAAACGATTGTTGTTCTGCATTTTGGAATATATTTATTATTTCTGCTGACAATTGAATCAAGAGTTAATTCAGTATTATCTAATGAATTGTCAACACCTGGATTCTCATAGAAATCTTCTACATAATCATTACCTCTATCT
>NZ_JBNMGD010000045.1:0-11776 GCF_050872065.1 Methanobrevibacter sp. | reverse complement strand
TATAAATATTATAAACAAACATGCATTTTATAACATTTTTAAAATAATATTCTAATTTTATAAATCGTTTTAAGTAAGTACTAAAACTAAATAAACTACACAAAGTTATCTAAAATATTAAACAATTTTTACATCAAATTCTCTTGTCTCAACAATTTTTGGTAACTTCCCAATAGTTCCAACATTATTTTCTGAAATTATTAATACACCATCAAAGAACTCTTTATAATTTTCTCCACATTCCAAGCCATTTGAGACCTTATCCTCACTAGTACTACCATTAATTTCATTGGCAATTCTAGTTGCAAGTCCATCAGATATAGCAGAAGACTTTGAAATGACAGTGACACTATCTGATTTACCGAAACTTATAGAATGTCCAATTTTTCCAGATGAAGTGCAAATTCCTAACGGTTTTTTTCTAGGTTTTATTTTAAAAGCAATATTATTCCCTAAAACTTGATTATTAGAATAAATTCCACACAGTACTGATGAATCATTTATAATAGCAATATCTCCACCATTTTCAACAATGGAATACTTTGAATTTTGATTAATTAAATAATCAAGTGACAATTGAGAAATTGCACCTGCAACACAAGCCATTGGTCCAACATCTGCAATATTAGATGCATTTACCATAATTTTTACAATCAACGGAAGATTATCTTCAGATTTAATTGGTTCTAAAGACAATAAAAAGTCTTGATTTTTTAAAATATAATTTTTTAAATCTCTTCTAATGGAAAAAATATATCCTTTTAAATCATGATGCTCACAATCGGTTGTTAATCTAATATGTGTTTCATCTAAATTAATTTCAGAAATGTCCATACAAAATATATTATTCTAGAGTAATATTAAATTTTATGGGGATTTAAAATCTCATATACATATGTACATATAAATTAAACATTTTAAATAGTATTAAATAAATATTAATTTTTATGAAAGCTATTAACAAAATACTGTGTTTGGTTGATGGTGAACACTACTTACCTGTTACTCAACAAGCAATAGATACATTAAACAACTTAGAACACATTGATGTTGCTGGTGCTGTTTTCATTGGAGGAACTGAAAAACTCAGAGATGATTCAGAAGAAACATACTCACAGAAACTAGGAGTTCCAGTCCAATTTGCAAAATACAAAGATATTCCATATGATATCATTGTTGAAATGATTAAACAATATAATATCGATAGTGTTATGGACTTAAGTGATGAACCTATCCTCGATTATCCTAAACGTTTTAAAATAGCTTGTTGCGTACTTAATGAAGGAATAAGTTACGAAGGACCTGATTTTAAATTTGATCCAGTATCACAATATGAAATTATGGAAAAACCATCAATTACAATTCTTGGAACTGGTAAACGTATTGGAAAAACTGCAGTTTCTGGTTTTGTATCTAGATTAATCAATAAACACAATTATGAACCATGTGTAGTAGCTATGGGAAGAGGCGGACCTGCTGAACCTGAAATTGTTCATGGTGAAAAATTAGAAATAACATCTGACTTCCTTTTAAAACAATCCGAAAAAGGAATTCATGCAGCTAGTGATCATTGGGAAGATGCTTTAATGAGTAGAATATTGACCATAGGATGTAGACGTTGTGGTGGCGGAATGGCAGGCGAAGTATTTTTAACCAATATGAAAAAAGGAGCAAAATTAGCCAATGAAGTTGATTCAAAATTAGCTATTTTTGAAGGTAGTGGAGCGGCAATCCCCCCTATTAAAACTGATAAGAAAATAACACTCATTGGTGCAAATCAACCACTTGAAACAATAACCACATATTTTGGACCTTATAGAATAGCTCTAGGAGATTTAATTATTTTGACCATGTGTGAAGAACCAATGGCTTCAAAGGAGAAAATAACTAAAATTGAGGAATTCACACAGGAAATCAATCCAAATGTACCGATTATTTCAACAGTGTTTAGACCTAAACCGTTAGAAGATATTTCTGGTAAAAATGTGCTGTTTGCAACTACTGCACCCGAAAGTATAAAAGATAAACTATCAAATTATTTAGAAGAAAACTATGACTGTAAAATCATTGGTACAACTTCTCATTTATCAAATAGGCCTCTTTTACGAGAAGATATGGAAAAATACATGGATAAAGCTGATGTGATGCTTAGTGAACTTAAAGCAGCTGCTGTTGATGTTGCAACAAAAGATGCAGTGAATGCTGGACTTGATGTTGTCTACTGTGACAATATTCCAATACCCGTTAATGATACATATCCAAATTTATCAAAAAGTGTGCTTGATTTAGTAAATAATGCTATTGACAGTTTCAATAATAAAATGATAAATTAATTACCTATATTAAAAAATTCTAAAATTAAGAAAAATTAATTTATATTAGAAATACTATAACTTTATACTAATGAAAACAATAGCTATTGGTGTTGGAAAAAATGAAAATATAATACAAGCTTGTCATATTTTTAAAGAAAAACACCCAAAAACTAATTTAAAACTAATTTATCGTGATGAAGACTTAGTACATGCAGTTTTAGATAATAAAATACATGGAGTAGTCCGTGGGTCACTTCCAGCTTCTAATATTATGAAAAAATTAAAGGAAATCTACCCAAATATTACTAGAGCAACATATATTAATGGAGACAAATATGAATTTTTATTATCTCCTGTTGGAATTGACGAAGGTAAAAGTGTCGAAGATAAATTGAGCATTGTTAAAAACTGTATTAGTTTTTATAAAAAACTTGGAAAAACACCAAAAATCGCAGTTCTTGCAGAAGGAAGAAAAGACGATTTTGGAAGAGGAGAAGAAGTATCAAAATCTATAACAGACAGTGATAAACTAACAAGACTCATCCAAGAAAATACAAACGAAGAAGTTAAAAATTATTATATCTTAGTTGAAAAAGCAATTAAAGATAATTGTAATATTATTGTTGCTCCAAACGGAAGAGTAGGAAATATCATATTCAGAACATTGGTTTTACTTAATTCCTGGCCAAGTTACGGTGCAATAACTTTTGGAATGGATAAAATATACATCGATACAAGTAGAGACCAAAGTATTGATGGATATGTTCGCAGTTTAACATTAGCAAATACTACGGATGATTTTTAATAAAGAAGGGATAACATGGCAGAGAATATACTCTATAAATTATATGAATGGTATATTTCAAGAGACTTAGTTCCTGAAAAAATGCCAAAACATGTTGCTTTTATTATGGACGGTAATAGGAGATACTCAAAATTACAAGGAAACATAGATGTTATTAAAGGACATGAAATTGGTGTAGATATTTTAGAAAAAGTAATGGACTGGAGTATTGAACTTGGAATAGAAATTATAACTGCTTATGCTTTCTCAACAGAAAATTTTAACAGGCAAAAACACGAAGTAGATGGATTAATGGACTTATTTGTCGTCAACTTCAAAAGATTAGTTAACAATCCAAAAATACATAAAAATGAAGTGAAAGTTAAAGTAGTGGGTAGAACAGAATTACTTCCAGATAATGTGAAAGAAGCAATAAAAGAAGCTGAAGATGCAACAGCACATTACAATAAAAGATTTCTCAATTTAGCTATTGGATATGACGGTCGTTTGGAAATTATTGACTCCTTTAAAAAAATTATCAAAGATGTTCAGGATGGAAAAATAACCATTGATGACGTTGATGAAGAACTTGTAAGTAAAAACCTTTATACTGCTGGGCTTGATGATCCAAACTTAATTATTAGAACCAGTGGAGAAGAAAGATTAAGCGGATTTTTACTCTGGCAATCATCATATTCAGAATTATACTTCTGTGAAACTTTATGGCCTGAACTTAGAAAAGTTGATTTTATAAGGGCAATTAGATCATACCAGGCAAGAGATAGAAGATTCGGTGTATAATATGATTGATACTCATTGCCATATTGATTTTGAAGATTTCGATGACGATAGAGATGAAGTCATCAAAAGAGCCAAAGATAAATTAGATAAAGTAATCGTATCAGGTTACAGTAACCAGAGCAATATTGATGTATTGGAACTTTCAAAAGACAATGAAGGTTTTATTTATCCTACTTTTGGATTTCATCCTGTAAGTTCCCAGAATGCAACCGATGAAGAAATAAAAACCGCTCATAAAAATATTATCAAACATTTGGATGATATTGTAGCTATAGGTGAAGTTGGAATGGACTATTTTTATGTAACAGACAAATCATTACGTGAAAGACAAAAGAAAATATTTACCGGCTTTTTAGAATTAGCTAATGAATACCAAAAACCAATCGTAATGCATGTAAGGGACTGTGAAAAAAAAGCAGTCAACATTATTGATGAATATGAAGACATCCCATATTTTGTTTTCCACTGCTACGGAGGTAGCTTAAAAACTGCAAAAAGAATCATGAACATGGATAATGCATATATGAGTTTTTCCACTATGGTCTGCTACTCAAAACAGCATCAGGATTTAATTGAAAAAATAGATTTAAATTATGTCTTGACTGAAACTGATAGTCCTTATCTAGCAATGACAAAAGAAGATAGAAATGAACCTGCAAATGTTGCAAATGCAGTTCGTAAAATAGCTGAAATTAAAAATATGGATGTTAATACAGTTGATAAGATTACCACCAATAATGCCCTTAAAATTTTTAAAATCTAGTAATGTCTAGTAATGAAAAGTAAAATTTAAATTAATTAACACATCTTTTTCTTCTTTAACAGCTTCAATTTCAAGTTCAAAATCAACAAAATCATCCATAACTAATTTTATTAAATTCCAATCAAGTAATGAATCATTGAAAAATATTGTGAATTGATTTCTATCAATTTTTACTGGTTTTCTACAAAATATCTTAAAAGCATAAAAATATAATTCAATTCTAAAAATTAAATCCTCTTTATCTCCAATTCCATTGATAAAGTATTCTTTTAAATCTTCCTGCAATACCTTACCTTCATCTCCAGTATCAACTCTAAAAGTTTCCATTTCTTTTAAATCTTCAATTAATTGCTTCGTTTCCTCTTCATTATACATAATATCCCAATTTATAATATATTATATTGTTTATAAATATACTTTCACAATTGAAAATAGTTTCTTTAAAGAGTTATCTGTCTGAAATAATATCCTTAATCAATCAGATATTCCACTACCAAATATCCATGTACGCACTTAAACCCATTTAACATTAGCAGTAGTATAAACATAATGAGGTGAAAAAACTGGATTATAAAGCTTATTAGTAGCATCAGTTGAATTAAAACTAATTGCAATAGCTTTTCTTAAATTATAATTCATTCTATCACCAATTGAAACTAATTCTTTATTGGTGAACCTATCAGATGTTTTTGCATAAACCTTAAACTGGATTCGTTTTTTATCATAATTGTTATCATCACCTATTTCAGTATATGAAATATTAATTATCTCAACAGAATAAGGTTCCAATACATTTATTTTTGAATTTAAATAATCTCTGTAAGTATCAGCTGGATAAATTCCACTTGAGGATGTTGCAATTCCTTCGATAACTCCACTACGTGCTGATGCCATTGCAATATCTAATTCATTTTCACCAGCAATAAAGATAACTGAAATCATTAAAACAATGACTAATGTCCCAAATAGGAATAATAACTCTGCTGAAATTTGTCCTTTGTTATCAATCATGTTATCACTATTTTTCCATCATCGGTTTTTGAAATATAATATCCTCTTCCACTAACTAATTTGTATTCTGAATCAATATTTAAAAGAGCAATCATTGTTTCACCTTTCTTATTGTCATAATCTATTGTTAATTTTGACCTATCGACAGTAATTTCAAAATATCCTTTATCCGAAGGTAGTTTAATGTATTTTGAGTAACCAACACCATTTGAATTAACCTGACTGATTACATTAGCAACCCTATCTAATATAAGTCTGTGTGATATGCTTTCTTCAATATTAATACTTGAATCAATAAGTGACGATGAATAGAACAGCAAACTACACGCAATTACAAACATTATAAATGCTGCAAAAATGTATTCAAGTGAAATAAAACCATTATCATCCATATTTTTTAATTATTTTAAATATTAATAAAGTTTGCTCAGATTAAAATTCAATTTTAATACATAATAATTAAATAATATCTGAAATAAAAAGTTAGAACATGAAAGGAAAAGTTATATTCATTGGTGCAGGTCCTGGAGATCCTGACTTAATAACTGTTAAAGGAAGAAATATTATTGAAAAAGCTGATGTAATTATTTATGCAGGTTCTCTTGTAAATCCAGATGTTTTGTCACCTGCTCGTGAAGACTGTGAAATTCACAATAGTGCTTATTTAAATTTAGAAGAAACTGATGCGATTATTACAAAAGCAGTTAATGAAGGAAAATTGGTTGCTCGTGTCCACACAGGAGATCCATCAATTTATGGAGCTATTGGAGAGCAAATTCGTGAGCTTAAAAAACATGACATTGAATATGAAATTATTCCTGGCGTAAGTTCACTATTCGGTACTGCAAGTGTCCTTGAAGCAGAATTAACATTACCTGAGATTTCTCAAAGTGTAATTATTACTCGTCCAGAAGGCAGAACTCCAAAACCTGATGGTGAAAGTTTAGCTAGTTTTTCCAAACATCATGCAACCATGTGCGTTTTTTTAGGTGTCGGTATGATTGATAAAGTGGTTGATGAATTACTTGTAGGTTATGAAAAAACTACTCCAGTTGCAGTTGTCAAAAAAGCAACTTGGCCAGACCAAGAAATAATTAAAGGAACCCTTGAGGATATTGCACAAAAAGTAAAAGATGCTAATATAACAAAGACTGCAATGATTGTAGTGGGGGACGTTTTAAACCCTGGAGATTTTAATGCATCTAAGCTATATGATAAAAATTTTAAACATGAATATAGATAACTTTCTTATTCATCCTTCTTTTTTTAATGAATACCACATATCTTATTGATAATAGGTATTTTATATAAAATCGCAGCAATAATGATTGATCCAATTGATATTAATAAAAACATTGTCGGAATCATACTAAACTGAGTAACAGGCAGGTATTGGATCAATGCATTTACAACAAAACCATGCATCAAGTAAATTGTAAAGCTAAAAATACTTATATAATAAATAATACTACCAACAAATGAATTTTGAACAAATGAATGAACTCTTGACAAAACAAATTTTGGTCTGAATTTAGTTAATTTATCCATATATCTAAAAATTAAAAATAATAGAGCGCACTGGATAATAATTGAATAAGACTCAACATAAAATACATGGCTGAAATTAAAAGCGTAATAACTATTTAAAGCAAGAGAGATAATAAAAAGTACACTACAAAACACAACCATTGGTAGAGAGTATATGTTAAATTCCTTATTTGCTAAATAGTAACCTAATACGGCATAACCAATATACTTTCCAATATTATTAAAAATTAAATTAATATAATAAGTTTCATCAAGTTGCATGTTTGTCAATATAATTAAAAACACCCACATAATCAAGAAATACTCAGCACCTCTCATCCCATATTCCTTAATAAATGAATTAAATATAGGAATGACCAAATAAATGCCTAAAATTGCACATACAAACCATGGAAAACCAAATTGAGTGATTGCTTGAACTAAACCATCATATGTAAATCCTATGAAAACTAAAATTGACAAATAACCAATAATCTGCCAAAATATAGTAGGTATTACTATTCTTGTAACTCTTCTTTTTAAAAAATCAGATAAATTATATTCCTTACCAATCAATAGTGCTCCACTAATCATAAAAAAAAGAACAACACCCATTCTTGCAACGGTAAGATATGAAAGAAGTGTTGGGGAAGTTAAATAATCCATATTAACCGGAAAATTTTGAATTGTATGAGCAAATATCACACATAAAATTGCAATAACTCTTAACTCATCTAAATAAAAAATCCTATTTTCCCTTAAAACCATTATACTCCCAACAAAATAATTAATATATTATATATTATTAGTTCAGACATATATAATATTCCTTAAAATCAATAATGCTCTTTAATCATTTTTTAAGAATGATATTTTGTAAATACCATTATCATCCTCAGGAGATTCATTAATAATAAAATATTTCATTTAGTTATCTAATTGACCATCCAAAACTAATTTTTCTTTATAGTCAAACTGTTTATCAAATTCATCTACATCTTCTTCATTTACTTCAAAAACACTAGGAGTATAGAATATAACCTGATTTTCATTATTTAATTCCTCATCGAATATTTTTATCATGAAAAAAGGATTTTCTTGTGTTGTATCTGCACCATCTAAATAAAAATTGTGTTTTGATGCTATTTTAAAACCAAATCTGGAATAGTAATTTTCATCCCCAATGACAAAAATAAATGGAAATCCCATTTTTTTCAGCTAATTTCAATGTATATTCAATTAATTTATAACCATAACCTTTATTTTGATATTGCCTATCAATAGCTACCGGCCCTAATAATGGAGCAATCATAGAATTATTAAGATTAGCCATAGAATAATTAATATGACCTATTATTTTTCCATCTTCTTCAATAACATAAGCTAAATCTTTTATAAAACAATTATCATTTCTTAAATTATGGACAATAAAGTGTTCAGAAGCACCAGGATGATAAACATTCCAAAATGACTCTCTTATAAGATTTTCAACATCAAAATAATCTTTTTCTTGTTCTAATCTTATTTCCAATATAACACCAAATCTAATAAATTTTATAAACAGTATAGCGTATTCCTATAAAGTGGAACATCATTAAAAATAGTAAAAAATAAATGAAAATTAAAATTTAACTGTATTTATTTTTAATTTCATTCATCAATCTTAATTTTTCAAAAGCAACATCTTCTGAAGCTCTTCTAAGACCACAATCTGGATCTAAAAGTAAATTATCTTTTCCGACAATTTCAATAGCTTTACATACTAATTCATCAACATCGTCAATATCATCCACAGTATTAACTGATGAATCAACACATCCAAATCCTACTTTTTTATTAGTAAGTAATGAAACATTTTCCTCCAAAACTCCAAGGTTTACATTATTTCCTGCAAATTCCATATCCAAAATATCAATATTAAATTTTGCAATATCCTTAAATGAATCAGATAAAATACCACATACATGCATTGCCAAAGGTATGTCCAAACCATCATGAATAATATCAATAGCTTCACGAGCAGTTTGCATATCTACCATTCCAGTAGATAAGAATGGCTCATCAACCTGAATATAAACCGGATCTACTTTTTTAGCTATTGCATCTACTTCTACTTTTAAACTATGTGCCAAATCAATAATAGCATCTTCTTTGTTTTTGTAAAAAGATTCAATTCTTGAAGAGTAAATTATAGTACTAGGCCCTGTAATGATTCCTTTAATTCCTTTACCCTCAGGAATGTTACCACCATAATACTCCTTCATGACTTTTTTTGCATATTGCAAGTCTTTAATAGAAATTTCATGAATAGGATTTCTAATTTTAGAAGAAATTACAGTATTTCCATCTTCAACTTTCATTCCAGGAATATAATTTGTAAAAATAGAAACCATGTCTCCTCTAACTTGACCATCAGAGATTATATCCACTCCAGCATCAAGTTGAGCAATTACACTACTTTTAATAGCTTCCTTAAAAGAATCATATGCTCCTAAAGCACTTAATAATTTATCTTTAAAATTAGGTGAAGAGCTTTTATTAACTGGAAAACTACCTACAACAGTTGATTTCATTTTTTATCACTAGTATCGAGTTTCCTAATTTTTTCAATTTCTTCTTCACTTATTGGAAGTTCAACAACTGAAGTTCCATGACAAGGTTTAGTGTATGGAAGGAATACTGTCCCTTTAGTATGGTCAAATCCAATTGGAATTGGAGGAATACCAATAACTCTAACACCTAAAACTTCATCACCTGGTTTAATATAAACTAAATCATCCGCTTTAAATCTAATAATCATAGCACAATCTTTGAAACCAGCTTTTGATGCATGAATTTCATAATTATCAGATTGTTGAAGATAAGTATCTAAACAAAAAGACATTTATTCAAACTCCTTAATAGCTTTATCAAATTTAACTTTAATTGGTGAAGGATTGTGAAATGCTCTAACAGCAGCGATTGATGCGTTACTTCCACTTTCTTCAATCATATTAACAAATTCTTCTACTTCATCAGCATCTCTTGAGAATACTAAAGCAAGTGATTTTGTATTTAAAATTTGCTCAAATGTTACGAAAAATGAGGCTGCTGCATCTTTATGCACAAATCCAACGAGTAAATCATAATCTCCTTCTTTAATTTCATTTAATAACCTTTCTAAATCTACCAACTCAAGGTTATATAAATTCTCAGGGTCAGATACTTTTACTAATTTAGAAGCTGCAGGATTAGCTGCAATAGTAACATCATAACCCATTTTAGTTAATTTATTAAATACATAAACTGCCATTGGTGTCTGTGCAGGAGTTTCCGGACATCCAAGTAAAATTAAAGCTTTCATTTAATTACCTCCATTATGATCTTGTTTTTAATGAAACTACATTAGCCAATATTAATGCACCCATAAATATGAATGTTAACAAAGCCATACCATTGATTGATCTGTTAAATATAAATAATCCAATTAATGCTTGAGAACAAAAGGCAGCTAATGCACCAGTTAATAGTACTTCTCTTCCTAAGTACTTTTTATTGTTTTTTTCTCTTTTCTCTCTATACATATTCAATACTTTAAATCCAATAATGATTGTTCCAAGTACAAATATAATTAAACCAACAAGTCCTAGTATTCCAAAGTCGAATCCCCATCCAAATATACCTGGAAGCATATAATCTATTGTATCTTTTTGATTTACAAGTACTCCAGAGAACAATGGGAGAGGTAATCCAAAGAATAAAATTAATTGCATTGGTAAAGTAATATAACCCTCAGCAAATGCTATTCCTTCAGCTCCCCAATAAGAAGCATTTGCACTATGTCCTATTAATTGAATGTTGTTCAACACCATTTTAATACTTGACAAGGAGTACTGTTCAATCCTACCTAATCTTAAAAGAGGGGAGAAAATTGTCATACCAGATACACGAGAAAGAACTTCTAGGAAAACAAAACCCGCTCCAGCTACACCAAAAAACATTAAAATTCTTTTCAATGTAAATACAGATTTTTCTCTGAAAGATTTGGAAATCATTAAGTACCCTAAGAATAATCCAAGTAACCATAGAAGTAAAAAAGATCTGTGCATTAATCCACCGAATACTGTAATTCCAGCTAAAAATAAAATTACAAACCTTTTAAGTGGCCTAATATCTACTCCCGATTCAGACATTACTTTTAACGAAGCAAGGGCTGTTACAGCACCAAGCAGAGCTATTGGCCCAAATGGGTGAGTGAATTCTGCTTGACTTGAAGATAACACAAGAAGTAAAATATCCGCACCAAAAAGAACAGTTAAACCACCCATTATGAATAATGATAAAAAGGTCACAATACTAAGTGACAACGGAATCAAGTTAAGACAAAAGACTAATGATACAAATAACATTAATCCAACTTCTAAAATTAATTGTAAATGGTTTTGAGCAATTAACAACATACTTTAATCACAATTCTATTTTATTTTTTAAAATTAAGTGGACTGACCGGGATTTGAACCCGGGGCCTCCGCCATGCCAAGGCGACGATCTACCATCTGAGCTACCAGCCCAATAAATAAATATTATGTATAATAT
>NZ_JBNMGD010000069.1:0-4698 GCF_050872065.1 Methanobrevibacter sp. | reverse complement strand
GAGAGTTTTGAGCAATAGCAGCAATATTTTCAAATGAATCATGATAGGAAGATATGGTTTTTTCATCTGTCTCTGATCCATTTTTAAGGATTTCAAGAAGGCTTATAAGAGAGGTTTTAAGTGCTGAGAGCTGATTTTGATCAGTAATATTTCCGATATTAGAGATAAAGAAGGAGAAAATATCTTGATTGAACCCAGGAAGAATAGGGAATATAGCTTTTAATTGATCATTAATTTTAGAGATATTGGTTGAAAAATCTTGATTATTACATCCCAAAGTATCAAAAACATAAGAGAAGACAGAGGACTTAATATTATCGTTGACATCAGGCTTTTTGAATATATTAGATAAAGTTGTAACTATTGATTCAGTGATCGTAACGATTTGGTTAGCATCTTGACCATTTAAAGCTGTATAGATGTTAGAAATAATATTCTTAGCTATGTCAGGTTTTGTAAGGTTTTCTAAAATAAATTTATCATTATTGGTATCAAAAGAGGATATTTTGTAATCTTTAGCATTATCATGAAGCGCTAAAATGGATTTTAGGGAGGCAATTGCGGTAGGATTTACAGCAATATTAGCTAAATTTGCAAATAACTCAGGGTTATCGTCGATGTACTTATCATACTCATTATCTTGCGCCACAACCAGAAGTAGGTAATTGAGTGCGTCATAGTAATCTTGTAATTGGTTTATGTTTTCGGTATTTATATCTTTCAATTTAATGAAAATATGGCTAAGAATAGCCGCTTGATTATTGGACAAAGGCCTGTTATTTTGTGTAATGATGTGCCTAATCAGGTCAGGAATCAAGGCTAAAGTATCAGTTTTCGAATACAAATTGTAGAGGTTTTGGATGATGCTACTGTTGTTTTTGGCCGTGTTTGAGAAAGGTTCACCTGATTGATTTAAAGCTTCAATAGTGCTGAATAAAGCGGTAAATAGCTCTTTTGAAGGGATAATCATTGGTTGAGTAGATGCATCATTTCCGGCGATGATAGACATCATGTGGATTAGGGTCTCTTTTTGGTTAGTATTTAAAGGTTTTTTATCCATTAAGTTGTCGAAAAGGTCAGTGAACTTATCGATAGCGGTCTCACCATTATTATAGTTTTTTTGTAGAGCAGCGACGGATTTTAAGCAATTGAATAGATCTTGGTTTTGAGTGTAGGTGTCATCAAAAGATTTGGATTCGTCAGTTTTAGTAATATCAAAAAGTTTTGTTGAGGAAATATATAATTTTATCAAATTATCTTGATTAGCAGGTTTTTGGTAATTAATAGCGTCAAGAGTAAAGATTATAGCCTGTTGCTGATTTTGAGAAAGGGTTGTATTTTGATCTATCGGCTGAACAGCTGCTATCAGAGCAGAAATTTTTTGAAGAGTATTGTTTCTGGTGGAACTTGTCCCACAAAGATTTTTGATAATCGAGTTATTAATTGCCTGAAAGTCTTGATCTTGTACTTTCAAATTTGTGTATAAATCGACCAAATCATCATTTGTTTGGTTATCTGTATGAATTTGATTTATTAAAATTTTATCATTTTCAAGGAGAACATTTATGTTTTGGATGGTTTTTTTAATAATCAAAGATTTTTGATCCGTGTCAGCATTATTATTTAAAGAATTTAATATATCAAAAATATCGGAAAGATTTGTGTAAGTGATGCGATTGAGCTTATAATTTTGAGTATCGCTAGAATCTTTTTGTAAAATAGCAATTAGTGAGAGTAAAGTATAAGTATAAATCTGTTGCCCAGCTCTTATTGGATTAAAAGGTACAATTTTATTTAAATTTTCAAAAATTTTGATTAAATCATCTTGATTATTAGTGAGTTTTTCTTTAACAGAAGTTAATAACTTAGAGAAAGTATCAACTTTGGAGCAGTCTAAATAAGAAATCGTGTTATTTTTGAACTCTGTTATTTTAAGATCTGAATCGAATAAATTATGGTTATTAATAGTGTTGGAAAATCCAGAGTATAATGAAGAATTTTTGAAAATATCTCTTAAATTGTTGAAATCAGAGGCTGTTGTATAATCCTTCTCATCGATTTGTTGTACGTTAAGAGCTGATTTAAGGTTAGAAATAGCCGTATAATATGAGGTGTCAGGTGTATTTTTACATAAAATTTTAAATATACTGGACTGGTCTTGATTCGAATCGTGTAGGTAATGATCTATGACATTATTTGCTGATGAAAGGAAGAAAGTATCTATGTCAGAAATGTTTTCTTGGACAAAATTTATGAAATCATTGCCTAAAATTTTAGTAGAAAAATTCTGAATATTAAGGTTTTGATAAGTAGGATTTTGGTTATCAATTAAATCAGAGATTGAAAGCAGAGAATAGGTAATAATAGAATTATTTTTATCTTTTATCTTAGCAAATATTGTATTTATATCGTTTATTATATCATCGCTTATATTTTTAAAATTATCTATGATGTGAATGAGGAGATCGGAAGTGGATATATTATTAAAATTTTTAGAATTAATAGCGAATTTGTTGTATTCAGCGTACTTTTGGACAAGGTCGATGTTTATATGATCAGTTAACGAAATAAGATTTTGAATAGAAGCAAGCTTGCTAGGATCAGAGATTCCAGCAATTTTTTCCTCTAATTCTTTATCTAAATTGAATTTATGAGTGGATTTGAGCGCTTTAAGCAGATCGAGGACGGCTTGATTACGATTATTATTATCTTTTATATTGTTAACGAAATCAGGTAATTTTAGTGAAAAATCTGAGAGAACAAGGTTTTTATCGATATTATCCCAATTAGAGCTTAATTCAGCAAAAATGCGAGAATCGTTTAAAATGCCGATAAAAGTATCCTCGTGTGATCGGAATGAACCGCTTTCATTTTGATGAGCGAGAGATAAAATTAGTTTTTCAAAAGTATCTGTTGATGATACTTTAAGATCATCAATAACTTTTAGAAGTTTAAATAAATTTTCAATATTCTTTTTGTAATAGTGCGTATTAGAGTCTTCTGTTAATGAAGAAGTTTGTTCATTATTGACAACAGAATTTAAATATTTTATGTTTGTTATATTCGTGTTCGTAATTTGGAATGTTCCTGTATTTGAAATAATAGTTTCTAAAATATTTTTAAAATTATCGCTATTTATGTTTGAATAGGTTCTGTTTTGATTTATTAAATCATAAATAGACAGGATAGAGTACGTGTAAAGAATACTGTTAGAGTCGAGATTATCAGGATTAATAGATGCAATTTTAGTTATATGATTTTCGTAACTATTTAAAATATCATTGTATCCAAGTAGACGAGAAAAAATATCCGTTACAGATGTATTATTATCCGGGAAATTATTTTCAAGTTTATCATTATTTCCAGTAATAGTGGTTAGTTGGAAATATGAATCGAATAGACTATTATTTTCGACTAATGTCTTAAGATTATGAACAGAATTATTTGTTGCAAGAGAGAATATGTTGGAAAAGATGTTAGAATTTTCGGTATTATTGATTAAAGTTTTAGCATCTAACCCAGGGTTTTCCTTTTGTAATATAGAGATAAAATCATTATAAATAGAGAAAATATATTGTAAATTATCACTATTTTCTGGAATATTATGGTGCGACGCTAATTTATTAAATATATCAGTTAAGGTTGATTTTTCTGTATTTAAAAGAGGTATTTTAAATAAATTTTCGGTATTAAGCAGATTTTTTATGATCTTGATATTTATTTCGCATAAATCAGAGACAGAAGCCCTCGTTAAGTTATCGAATAAATCATTGTTAGCGTTAATTATATCGTTTGCAGTCCTTGGGTTTTCTTGATTTTTATAATTGGTATCGCAAAGAGTGCAGAGATCCTTTATATTTAGATAATATTGTAGAATATTTTCATAGATATCATTAGTTGAGCTAGCAGATTGTTCCTTGATATTTTTTGAATTTAAAAGAGCTAATCTTAAGATCTCAGAATCTTTTGTTTTTTCAAAGTTTGTGGTACCTTCAGGGTCATTAATTTTTGTTGTTAAAAATGTATGAAAAATATCGAGAATAGCGGGATCTGCCCGAAGATTTGAAACAATAATTTCATAAGGATCATTATCATTTGAGTACGTATTAATCCTAGAGATTGTATTATCAATGTTTTCATTATCAATTTTAAATAAATTTGTTAATGCTACAATAGTTGAGAGGTACTTTGTAACAAAGGTACTGATATCAATACCGTTCTCAAGGTCAAAGTTCTGGTTAAAAATAATAAAATTTAAATGTTTTAAAGCGAAATAGAGGTTTCCGTCATTATTTTTATCATTCAAAATGTCTATGATGGAGTTCAGATCAGTAAGATCTTTATTATTAGTTAAAAGTTTATCTAATGTAGCAACGAAATAAGTGTATAGATATGATTTCGTTGGTATCGTTATTCCAGTAGGTTTTGCTTTTTCTTTTACATTTTTAATCAAATTTAAGAAAAGATTTATTTTATTTTGGGAATAAATATCATTTAAGAGAGTATCGTTAATTAAAGAATGAGAGGAAAGGATGGAGCTCAGAGTTGAGATTAGAGGAGAGTTTTGAGCAATAGCAGCAATATTTTCAAATGAATCATGATAGGAAGATATGGTTTTTTCATCTGTCTCTGATCCATTTTTAAGGATTTCAAGAAGGCTTATAAGAGAGGTTTTAAGTGCTGAGAGCTGATTTTGAT
>NZ_JBNMGD010000068.1:0-4736 GCF_050872065.1 Methanobrevibacter sp. | reverse complement strand
TATAAATCATATTAATATGATTTTTTAATTCTGGATGTTTAATTTTTTCTAAGTTCATCATATAATATTTTATTAATAATTTATTTAATTTTATCTTTTTTTAATGAAGAAGAGTTTATATGGTATATTTCATTGTTATCATGGAATAAATTTCAAGTGTGAATTGGATTTTGCACTTTTAATTTCTATACATGTTGTTACATGAGAAAAATCTTTATTTTTTGTAATTGCATGATTTATTGATTGGTTCTGGAAATGATAGTTAACTACATTTTAGAATTGATTTTATCCTCAAAAAAATAAAACTTTCCTTTTTATAATATCTACATATACATTATCTTCAAAAAAATCATTATATTTACCATTAAATGATGTTTTAATTATAGATGGCTATTTTATTTTATAATATTCTTTTGTTAAATGGTTGAATTTAGTATCATTTATTTAATCTAAATCAATATGGCACTTGTAGATTTTTTTAAGATATTTTTGTTGATAATCTTCAGCAGTGTAAAAACAATGGATTAGAAATATTTCAATAACTATCTTTTCTTTTATTAACTTTAGGTAATTATTATCATATAAAAAAGTTTATTTTATCAAAAAATAAACTATATATTAATAAAATTATAATGTTGTGTCAATAATGAGTTACAATAATTATTCTGAAGAAGATGTTAAATATCAATTCATTACACCTTCAATTGAAAATGCCGGATGGGATAAAACCCAAATTCGTTTTGAATATTCATTTACTGACGGACAAATGATAATCAGAGGCAGGAAAGCAAAAAGAGGTGCGAGAAAAAGAGCAGATTATCTTCTTTCATATAAACCAAATTTACCTTTAGCTGTTGTTGAAGCTAAAGATCAAAAACATGCTATTGGCGATGGTATGCAGCAAGGAATACATTATGCCGAAATATTAGATGTTCCTTTTGTATACAGTTCCAATGGTAGCGGATTTTTAGAGCACGATATGTTAACTGGAAAAGAAAGAGAACTTTATTTAAATGAATTTCCCTCACCCGAAGAGTTATGGGAAAGGATGATTCATGAAAAGAAAATTTCTGATGATGTTGAATACATAATAAGAGAACCGTATCATGTAGATAATGGGCAAAAACCTAAAATTCCCCGTTATTATCAAAGAATTGCAATTAATAGAACAATTGAGGCAATTGCAAATGGAAAAGATAGAATTTTACTAGTTATGGCAACAGGCACTGGGAAAACATTCACTGCATTTCAAATTGCCCATAGATTATGGAAATCTGGAACTAAAAAGAAAATTTTGTATTTGGCAGACAGAAATATTCTCATTGACCAAACTATGGCACAGGACTTCAAACCATTTGAAAAAGTCATGACCAAAGTTCAAAAACATGAACTAGATAGTTCTTATGAAGTATTTTTCGCACTTTACCAACAATTAGTTACTCCAGATACTGATAAACAACCTTATGAAGATTTAGACCCCGAGTTTTTTGATTTAATATTTGTTGATGAATGTCACAGAGGCAGTGCTAAAGCTGATTCAGAATGGAGAGAAATTTTAGAATATTTTAGTTCTGCAACTCAAATTGGTATGACAGCAACACCAAAAGAAACAAAAAAAGTTTCAAATATTAACTATTTTGGAGAACCAATTTATACATATAGTTTAAAACAAGGAATCCAAGATGGATTTTTAGCTCCTTACAAAGTAATTAGAATATTAACTGACATTGATGCCCATGGATATAGGCCGCCTAAAGATAAATTGGATATACATGGCAACCCCGTTGAAGATAGAATTTATAATACTCTAGATTTTGATAAAAACATTATAATTGACGAAAGGACAGAAATCGTTGCTTCTAAAATAACAGAATATTTGAAAAGAACTAACAGGTTTGATAAAACAATTGTATTTTGTGTAGATACAAATCATGCAGAAAGAATGAGACAAGCACTTGTTAATGCAAATAATGATTTGGTTGCTGAAAATTCTAAATATGTTGTAAGAATAACCGGTAATGATGAATTTGGTAAATCCCAATTGGATTACTTCATAGATTCTCATGAAAAATATCCAGTTATTGCAACAACTTCAATGTTAATGTCAACAGGCGTTGATTCAAAAACTACTAAATTAATAGTTTTAGATAAGAACATTGGGTCAATGACAGAATTCAAACAGATTATAGGTAGAGGCACTAGATTACGTGAAGATTTAGGAAAAAATTTCTTTACAATTATGGACTTCAGAAACAATACTCGTAAATTTGCTGATCCTGCATTTGATGGTGAACCAGTTGTTATCTTTGATGGCATTCCTCCAAAACCTATTGAAGTTCCTGACGAACCTCTAGTAGAAGAACCTAAAGTTGTTCCAAGAATTAATGGTGTTCCAGTTACAGTTATTTTAGAACAAAACCAATGTTATGATGAAAATGGTAATTTATTAACCGAAAATTTCATTGATTTTACTAGAAGCAATATTTTAAAAGAATATTCCACATTGGAAGAATTTATAAAAACATGGAATTCATATGATAAAAAACAAGCAATCATTGATGAATTATACCAACATGAAATCTTTTTAGATGAATTACGTGAATCTTCTGGCAATTATGAAATGGATGACTTTGATTTAATTTGCCATATTGCATTCGATAAAGAACCACTTACTCGTGCTGAAAGAGCTAATAATGTTAAAAAACGAAATTACCTAAATAAATATGAAGGTATTGCTCGCCAAGTACTTGAAGGATTACTCGATAAGTATTCTAGCGAAGGAATAAAAGATATAGAAAATATTAGAATCCTTGAAAATGACCCTTTCAGAAGAATTGCAAGCACTAAAAAGATTGTAAGTGAATTTGGCGGCCGTGACGGATTTTTAAATGCAGTTCAAGATTTGCAAAAAGAAATATATATTGATTAAGAGGGTTAAAAAATGGATTTAAATAATTTTGTTAAAAGTATTCAAGACATCATGCGTAATGACGCTGGTGTAAATGGAGATGCTCAAAGAATCGAACAAATGACCTGGGCACTATTTTTAAAGATATATGATACTCAAGAAGAAGAATGGGAAATTTATGAAGATAATTATAAATCAATCATTCCAGAACATTTAAGATGGAGAAATTGGGCTGTTGATAAAAAAGATGGTAAAGCTAAAACTGGCGATGAATTACTTAATTTCATAAATCAAGATTTGTTTCCAACACTTAAAAATTTAGAGATATCCCCAGACACACCCATTGGTCAAAAAATCGTTAAAGATGTTTTTGAAGACAATAATAACTATATGAAAGACGGTGTTCTTCTAAGACAAGTTATAAACATTATTGATGATTTGAATTTTGATGATTATAATGATAAACATGCCTTTGGTGAAATCTATGAAAAAATACTTAAAGATTTACAAAGTGCAGGGAATGCCGGAGAATTCTATACTCCTCGTGCAGTAACTGATTTCATGGCATTAATGTTACATCCAGAGCTAAATGAAAAAATAGCTGATTTTGCATGTGGAACTGGAGGATTTTTAACTTCAGTACTTAACATATTAGATAAAAAAGTTTCCTCAACAGACGATCGTGAATTATATAAAAATGCAGTATTTGGTATAGAAAAGAAAGCTTTACCTTATATGCTTTGTGCGACTAATATGCTCTTACATGATCTTGATAATCCAAATATTATCCATGGAAATTCTTTTGATAGAAATGTAATGGATTATACAGAAGATGAAAAATTTGATGTTGTAATAATGAATCCTCCTTATGGTGGAAGTGAGAAAAAAACAGTGCAAGATAATTTCCCTAAAGATTTAAGAAGTTCTGAAACTGCTGATTTATTCATGTCAGTTATCATGTATAGATTAAAAGAAAATGGTCGGGCTGCTGTAATTCTACCTGATGGATTCTTATTTGGAACAGATAACATAAAAGTATCCATTAAAAAGAAACTATTAAATGAATTTAATTTACATACGGTTATTAGACTTCCTGGAAGTGTTTTTGCACCATATACGAGCATCACTACAAATATCTTATTTTTTGATAAATCAAGTGAAGGAACTAAAGAAACTTGGTTTTATAGAGTTGACATGCCTGAAGGTTATAAACACTTTTCCAAAACAAAGCCAATGAAATTAGAACATTTTGACGATTGTGTATCCTGGTGGGATGATAAACAACCTATTGAAACTGACGGCTTTGATAAAGCCAGATTATATACAATCGATGAAATTAAGGACAATAACTATAATTTAGATTTATGTGGATTCCCACATGAAGAAGAGATAATTTTACCTCCAGATGAGTTAATTGAAAATTATCAAAAAGAAAGAGCAGAACTTGAAGCTAAGATTGATAAAACTTTAGTTGAAATTAAAAAACTATTAGATATTGAATAGGAGTATTTTTTATGAAAGCTGAAGATTTAAAAAATTCAATACTTCAATTGGCAATGGAAGGTAAATTAGTTCCTCAAGATTCAAATGATGAACCCGCTTCTGTTTTATTAGAAAAGATTCGTGCGGAAAAAGAGAAATTAATCAAGGAGAAAAAAATTAAAAGGAATAATAAAGAATCATTTATTTTCAGAAAAAATGGACATTTTTATGAGAAGATTGGTAAGAAAGGTGAACCTGTTTGTATTGATGATGAACTTCCTTTTGACATTCCAGATACTTGGGAATGGACAAGAATAAAAAATATTGTTACTAAACTAACTGATGG
>NZ_JBNMGD010000057.1:0-8172 GCF_050872065.1 Methanobrevibacter sp. | reverse complement strand
TTCAAAATCATGATAATTCATTATAAATTCATTTAACAAAATTTTTTTATTTAATGAAAGAGCATTATTTTTTTAATAAAAGATTTTAAATACTTTAAAATAATAAGTTTAATTCATTAATGAAAGGAGATTATTGAAATGTCATCTAATGAGATTGGTACTAAAGTACTTTTCAAAAAACAATTAGGTTTGAATTATGAAATAGACCAAAAATATGTTGGTTTAAAAATGAAGGAAAATAACATTTTATCTTTTAATTTTAGAGTCCCGGGAAGTTTAAAAGATGAAGTTGAAGCTTATTTTAAAAGATTTAAATTAGGTGAACCAATTTTAGTTGATATTGGCGGAACTGGAGATATTAAATGTGATTTCAAAGGTATTTCACCTGTATTAAAAAATAAAGATGAATTCGATCAATATTTTATTTCAGCTACTCTTCAAGAAGATAAAACTTATGATCCAATAGAAGAAGAGAAATGTGAAACTTGCAGTGGATGTGGATTCCACTAATTTAATTTTTTTATCTTGTTTTTCTATTAACTTATTTCTTTTATAAATAATCATATCAATACTTATTAAATTTTGACTTAACACTAAATAATTAACTAAAAATAATTCTAGAGGTTTTAAAATGAATCAATATGACATTATTATAATTGGAGCAGGCCCTGGAGGATTAACCGCCGGGATTTATGCAGGTCGTCAAGGAACTAAAAATTTAATTTTAGATAGAGATTTAGCAGGTGGTCTCGGTCGTGAAGTTCCAGAAATGGAAAATTATCCTGGTTTTGATAAAATTTCAGGACTTGAATTAATTGATAAAATGAAAGAGCAGGCTACTAAAAACTGTGATTTGCATGAAATGGAAAATGTAGAAGAAATTACAAAAACTGATAATGAATACAGATTTAGCGTTAAAACAAACAAAGACACATACTTCTCTAAAACAATTATTCTTGCGACTGGAAGCTCACATAGACACTTGAATGTGAAAGGTGAAGAAGAGTTTAAAGGGAAAGGAGTAAGTTATTGTGCAACTTGTGATGGATTCTTCTTTGCAGATCGTGACATAGTTATGGTAGGTGGAGGAAACAGTGCACTTCAAGAAGCATTATATCTAAATAATCTTGGAGCTAATGTTACACTAATACACAGAAGAAATGAATTTAGAGCTCAGAAGCACTTACAAGAAATGATTAAAAAAGAAGGTATCAAAACAATATTAAATGCTACAATTGAAGAAATAAAAGGCAATATGCTTGTTGAATCTGTTTTATTGAAAGATACTGAAACTGGTAAATTGACAAACCTACCGACTAATGGTGTTTTTATTAGTGTCGGATATATTCCTCATACACATCTTGCATGCCAATTAGGAGTCAAATTAGATGAAACTGGACATATAGTAATTGACAAATCACAAAAGACCAACATTGACCATGTTTACGCAATAGGTGATGTGTGTATCGGTTTAAAACAATGGATTGTAGCTTGCGGAGAAGGAGCAGTTGCTGCAACTTCCGCATTTGAAGACATTCAAAATTAATTATAACGTTCTTGTAAGAAGATATAAATGAAGAATGCAATTATTAATACTACAATTACAGGCAATAACCAAATAAATATTTTGAGTAAAACTATTGCTATAAATATCGCAACAATAATGAATATTAAATCTTTAAGTTCCATGTAACATTGATTTATTTTATTTAATATATAAACTTTTGATAAACTATAATAAATAAAAAAACTAAAAATAATATTATTATATTTTAATGGAGTATAATATGACAATTTTAGTAATAAATAACAAAGGCCAATACAATCATAGGATTGTTAGAAGTTTACAATACTTAAAAATTCCAGCTAAATTAGTTTCAAATACTTTATCTATTAAAGAAATCGAGGCTGAAAATCCAATTGGATTAATATTAGGTGGAGGTCCTTCAATCGAAGGTGCTGGATTAAGTGAAGAATACATTGAACATTTCAATCTACCGATTTTAGGAATATGTCTAGGCCATCAATTAATTGCTAAAGCCTATGGAGGAGAAGTTACTACTTCAGACACTGAAAGTTATGCTCAAGTTAAAATAGACATTAAGAATGATGAAAACTTATTTAAAGGCCTAGCTCCTGAGATTGATGTTTGGTCATCCCATAAAGATGAAGTAAAGACAATTCCAGAGAAATTCGAAATCTTAGCTAGTTCCAACTTATGTGATGTTGAATCATTTAAACATAAAGACAAAGATGTATATGGAATTCAATTTCATCCAGAAGTACATCACACTCCGAAAGGAGAAGTAATATTTAATAATTTTTATAAAATCTGTAAAGATAGGTGTAATAATGATTGATAATGCTGATGATTTAAGAGATAAAGCAAATGAGTTTAAAACAGAATTAAAAAAACAATCCCTAAGTGTTCCAATTGGAGATGAAGAATACGATTTTAGAGTTTCTGGAATTGGACAAAAATCCGTTAAATTGGAAAAATATGTCAAATTTGATGAAATATTTGAAGTTATTGAATCAGGAAATGACAATGGTCTTGAAGCAATTATTAAACAATTCATTGAAGATTATGAAGAAGAGGATGAGGAATTATAATGTTAAGTCCAAAAGAATTTATTGAAGAATCAATCCAAAAAATTAAAGAACAAATAGGTGATGAAAAAGCAATTATCGCATTATCTGGTGGAGTAGACAGTTCAGTATGTTCTGTTCTTGTTCAAGAAGCTATTGGAGATAATTTAACTGCAGTATTCGTTGACCATGGCCTTTTAAGAGAAGGAGAAGTTGAACAAGTAACTAATACTTTTAAAGACAGATTAAATTTTAAATTTGTTGATGCTTCCGATGAATTTATGGATGCACTCGAAGGTGTTGAAGATCCAGAAGAAAAAAGAAAAATCATTGGAAAAGTATTCATTGATGTATTTGAAAGAGAAGCAATTAAATCAGGTGCTAAATTCTTAGTGCAAGGAACTATTGCTCCAGATTGGATTGAAACCAAAGGCGAAATTAAATCTCATCACAACTTAGCTCTTCCAAGCGGAATGGAATTAGAATTATGTGAACCAATCCGTGATTTATATAAAGATGAAGTAAGAGAAATCGGTGATGAATTAGATTTACCAGCTACTACAGTATACAGACAACCTTTCCCAGGACCTGGCCTTGGAGTACGTGTCGTTGGAGCACTTACAAAAGAAAATGTTGAAGTATGTAGAAAAGCAAATAAAATTGTTTGTGATGAAATTGAAGCAGCAGGCATTGATAAAGATGTATGGCAATACTTTGCAGTATTAACTGACACTAAAGTTACTGGTGTTAAAGGAGACCAAAGAGACTTCGGGTATTTAGTTATAGTAAGAGTAGTCAACTCCATTGATGCTATGACTGCATCTGTCGCTGAACTTCCATGGGAAGTTGTTCAAACTATTTCAAAAAGGATTACCTCAGAAATCTCTGAAGTTACCCATGTCGCTTTATCCGTAAGTGATAAACCACCTGCAACCATTGAATTCTGTTAAATACTATTTTAATAAATAGTATTTTTCTTTTTTACTTTTTTTCTTAAGATACAAATGAAAACCACTAAAAATGCTTATCTTGCCAAATTAACAGAACAGATAAAAATGAAGTCTGTTAAAATTGGAAAAGATTTAGAAGGAACAACACCTCCATCAGTATTTATTGGAAGCTGGTCTTATCCTAAAGTCTATGCTGGACCCATGATGAGCTCACAAATGGGAGATACATCAATTATGGATGCTCCCGAAGAGTGGATTGTTCAAAATAAAACACAAGACGAAATCATCAACTATAGAATGAATCTTGTACGTGGAAAACAACTAATCAAAATTGATGATTTGGAAAACCCATTTATTGAAAAGCTTCAAGACATATCCCTTGCATCTAAATCAATTGATAGTGAAGCAAGATTCGGAAGAAGGCCAACTGGATCTATGCTTACAGAAGACAGTATGCCCCATGGTCCAAGTGCAGTTATCGAAAAATTTGATATTGATGCAGTTAAATGGGACAGGCAACTTGAAAAAACTTTTTATGATACTGATTTAAAATCAACTGAAGCAATTGTCAACCTCCACAATAAGGATGTACCATTCACAGCTATGCAAAAAGCATTTTCAGTAGGAGCTATTGGAACTAAAAACAAAAGAAAACTTGTTCCAACACGTTGGTCAATTACAGCATGCGATTCAACACTTGCAGATGAATTTTTAAAAGAAGTTAGGAAATTTGAATTATTAGATACATATAGAGTCTTTGAATTTGGTGCACTAAATAATTATTACATAATCATTTTAACTCCAACAGAATGGCAATATGAATGGTATGAAGCATTTATAAAAATAATGAAGAATGAAGAATTAATATTTTCAGATTATGAAACTAATGGTGGTAAAAAAGAATATTCTATTGTGGGTGGATGTTATTATACTGCAAAAATGGCTGTTCTGGATTATCTAATGAAAATCAAAAAACAATCAGGTCTTTTAATTTTAAGAGAAGCATATGATGGATATGTTCCACTAGGTGTTTTCAATGTAAGGGAAAACATTAAGGAAGCAATGCACAATCAATACATAGAATTTGAAACCCTAGAAGCATGCCTAGAATATGCAGGTACAAAACTTAAGATACCTATTAACAAATATGTAAAACAAGGAACTCTAATGAATGAAATGCTTCACTCTAAGCAAACTACATTGGATATGTACTTTAAAATGGATAATTATGTTTAAATTTAAAACCCCCTCTGAAAAAACAAAAAAAATAATGTCTGAAGTTGCATTAAGCAACAACAATACCAACTTTGAAGAAAGTTGCTGTGAAAAAATAAAGAAATTGACTGGAAAAGAAGAAATTAAAATAACTTCCAGTGGAAATAATAGTATTTTTATTGCACTTGCAGCTATTAAAGGAGATATTATTGTTCCAGATCAAGGAGGGTGGCATGGATTCAAACAAATTGCAAAATTCTTAAATAAGAATATCATAACTCTAAAAACAGACTTAGGCCTCATTAACCCTAATTATATGGATGACTTAGACATTAAAGAAGGTTCTGCGTTAATTTACACTAGTTTTGCAGGATACTGTGCGGAACAAGATACAAAAGATATTGCAAAATACTGCAAAAACAATGGCATAACAACAATCGAAGATTCCTCTGCCGGAATTGGGGACAAAGAAAACAGACTCGGAAAATATTCAGATATCATTCTTGCATCAACAGGATCACCTAAAATAATCAATGTTGGCCAAGGTGGTTTTATTGCAACAGATGACCCGGAAATTTTTAAAAAAACAACAATGCCTGCAAAATTAAGTAAAACTTCTGAAATTGTATGTAGTGGTATAGATAGTGAACTTGAAAATATCCAAGAAAAATTAGAACTTACATTAAATGCAACAAACTATTTAAAAAAACATATCAACAATACATTACATCCAAACAAAAGAGGGATTAATGTAATTATACCTAATGATGATGCAAAATCAATAAGTTGGAATTTGAAAAAAACATTAAAGACCGATAAAAGCGGATTCATTACAACCTGCCCTAATTACAATCGTATAAAACAAAAAGCAATTGCGATTGAAGTTAAAAATCTTGATTACAGTTGTCTTGAAAAAGAATATTTGGACAAGATAATAAATGAGATAAAAATTAATAATTTACAGTAAGTTTTGTAATCCTATCAATAATAATATCCTCAAGAGATATATTTTCCATCTCTTTATCAGTGATTCCATAAATCTCTATTAATTTTTCGTTATCAGGAATGAAAACACTGTCATCTACTGAAAAAAATTCAGATAACCTGGAATTTTGATTTTTACTATTAATTATAACAGCACATAAATTCATGTTCCCCTCTTTTAGGCCTAATAATTCAAATGCCTTTGAAATTTGTCTTTGTGCAGAACATCTAAGAGCAATCTCAACACTCAAATCCTTAGCTAAATTTTCACCCCTATCAAAAGAAAGAATTGCCTGATTAACACCATGGATTACATGATTTTTTGAAGCAATAGAATCTGCATTTAACAGTTGAATTATTTCACCATCTTCCTTAATACTATCAATTAAATTAAGTGTTTCATCAATAGAATCAATAGTCCCTTTTAAACCTAAAATTTGAATATTACTCATGTACATATAAACACCTAATCCTGCAATATTCTATTAATTCCAGAAATGAATGCTTTCACACTAGCATTAATAATATCCGGCTCAGTACCCCTGGCAGATACAACTTTATCACCTTTTTGTAATTTAATAATTACATCAATGAATGCATCAGTACCCCCAGCAATAGCATCTACGTGATACTCAATTAATTCAACATCACTGAATGCATCAACCGTTTTAACAGCATTAATTGCAGCATCAACAGGACCTAAACCCACACTAGCATTAAGAATCTCTTCATCATCAAAAGTTATTTTAACAGATGCTGTTGGCATGACCGTATTCCCTGAAACAACAGTTAATTCACCAAGTTTAATCCTATCTTCATGATTTATTTCTAAAACATTGTCAGCTATTACCTGTAAGTCAACATCAGTTACAGTTTTACCCTTATCTGCTAAATCCTTAATATCATTAAAAATTTGTTGAAGTTGATCTTTATTAACTGTCAAACCAATTTCATTGAGTCTACTCTCTAAACCATGAGTTCCCATATGCTTACCTATGACAAACTTACGTTTACGACCAACAAGCTCAGGAGTCATAGGTTCATATGTTGCGGAATTCTTAATAATTCCATCAGAATGTATACCTGATTCATGGGCAAATGCATTTTCACCAACAATTGCCTTATTAGGCTGAATATAAACACCGGTTAACCTAGCAACTAATTTAGAAATATCATAAATCTTATGAATATTAATACCTGTTGAAAAATCCTGCAATAACCTGTCAATACTAAGAACACATTCTTCAAAGGAGGTATTCCCTGCTCTTTCACCAATCCCATTAATAGTTGAATGGAATTCTGTTGCTCCCCCTTTCAATGCTGCTAAAGTATTAGCAACGGCAAGACCAAAATCATTATGGCAGTGAACAGCAATTGGAACATCAATATCCTTTAATTTATTAAACAATTCAAATGAAGAATCTGGTGTTAATACACCTATAGTATCACAAACACAAATTCTATCAGCACCATGTTCTATAGCATCTTGATAAACAGACTTTAAGAAATCAAAATCAGACCTTGAAGCATCTTCTGCAGATAACTCAACAGTTAAACCATGATCTTTACAATAGTCAATAGCATTATTAGACAATTCTATTAAATCTTCACGGGTGGTTTTTAATTTATCATGAATATGTAAATCTGATGTTGGAACAACTAAATTAACACCATCAACATCACACTCTAAACAATAATCAATATCAATAGATAATGGTCTTGAGAAACTTAATATTTCAGAATTAAAACCCTGTTGCATAATTCCTTTAATAGATTCTCTTTCTCCAGGTGAAGTAATTGCAGAACCTGCTTCAATATAATCAATACCAATTTCTTCAAGTTTGGTTGCAATTCTTAACTTCTCATTGGGAGTTAAAGAAACACCAGGAGTTTGTTCTCCATCACGTAATGTAGTATCCAATACTTTAATATTCATAAAAAATCACCAAAAATTATGTAATAGATGTATTAGGCTATAAAAATTATCAAAAAAAGTAAGTAAATAATATGTAATATAAGAAGGCTTGCAGCGAAATGAAATTCCCATAGAAAAACCATAGTACACAAACAAAACACAAAAAGGACTTCACTACTGGGATCGAAACGAGACCAGGTATAACCCCCATGCTATGACCGCAAAACCTACAATTATACTACAAATGAAAATGAAAAAAACAAACTAATAAATAATAATACACGTACAACTTTCACCCTTACTGTAAACACCTAACCAAATCACATCAAAATCAGCGAAAATATAATTTGAAATTTGATTTAATTACTAAAAAAATATTATTATTAAAATAATGCAAGCGAACAATTGGAAGCAGCGGACTAAACAACTCGGAAAAAAAAACCTCGAAGCTCACATCCCTACCCCATCAAACAAGTCTTCTACTCACGTTCTAAGCAATCTATTTTCAGGGGATACCTC
>NZ_JBNMGD010000008.1:0-40595 GCF_050872065.1 Methanobrevibacter sp. | reverse complement strand
TGGAGTATTTGTTTTTTGGTTTAGCATGATAAAAACTTTTACTCCACTTATTTATTAAATTTAACTATTTTTAGATAAAATTAAAAATTCCAAACCAATTTCATCAAAAAATTTCAAATCAACAAAGTTTTTGAAAGAGTCCTTTTATAACATTATTCTAGACCTAAACTACCCTTTTAATTGCCATGATTTCATTTTAAACATATTGAAATGTAAACCTGAATTATATATAAATGCACAGTTAAATGAACTAGCAAAAGTTACTTACTATTCCGAAGCATCAGAAATATTGAATAATCTATATTATTATTACTCTGAGGATTTCAATGAAAATCAATTAACAGAACTATGCAATATTGCACTTACCAACTACCAAGTATACACTTGCCACTCCTGTAAAAATAATTTAAGGAATATCCTATCAGAAAACAAGAATAAAATTGACGAAGAACTGTATGAAAAAACTATTCAAACAACTGAACCAGAATCATATATAAATGCACAATTAAACAACTTAGCAAAAGTTACTTGCGATGATCACGCAGAAAAAATATTGAATCAACTGCATCATCATTATTCCGATGATTTCAGCAAAACCCAATTAACACAACTATGCAATATTGCACTTACCAACGACCAAGTATACACTTGCCACTCCTGTAAAAATAATTTAAGGAATATTCTATTAAAAAACAAATATAAAATTGACGAAGAACTGTATGAAAAAACTATTCAAACAACTGAACCAGAAGCATTGATAAATGCACAATTAAACTACCTAAAAGAAATTAGTTTTGGTTATAGTAAAACAAAATTAATATTGGACAATTTATATTATTATTACTCTGACAATTTCAGTGAAACTCAATTAACACAACTATGCAATATTGCACTTACCAACGACCAAGTGTACAACTGTGACTACTGTAAAAGTAGCTTAAGAAGTATACTATTAAACAACAAATATAAAATTGATAAAGAATTATATAAAAAAACTATTCAAATAACTGAACCAGAAGCAATGATAAATGCACAATTAAACAACTTAGCAAAAGTTACTTATGATTATCGAGAAGCCAGATTAATATTAAATGAATTATACCATTACTCTACTGATTTCACCAAAACCCAATTAACACAACTATGCAATATTGCACTTACCAACGACCAAGTGTACAACTGTGACTACTGTAAAAGTAGCTTAAGAGGTATCTTATCAGAAAATAAAGATAAAATTGATAAAGAATTATATGAAAAAACTATTCTAAAGAATAAATTGTAATTATTGGAGAAAAATAATATGTATGACTTATATGAAGATCTTAAATTGGAATGTCCAGAATGTGGATACGAAGCAGAGAAAAACGATTTGAAATTTAACTGTCCGTTTTGCGGTGAAACTGATAATGAAGACGGTTTCTACATCTGTGAAAGCTGTGGAACCCTTTTTGATTATACAGGAGATCCATGGGAATGTGACTTTTGCGGTAATGAAAGACCCGAAGAAGAAACTGAAGAAGAGACTTGTCCTCAATGCGGTGAAGTATTAGAAGATGTTTGCTGCGATAACTGCGGCTGGCCAAACAATCAAGGCTGGCTTGGCGAAGAATACGGATAAAATCCATAATATAATACCATCACCTTAAAAATCAAATAAAGTTGTCTGTTTAGGTTCAATATACCTCATTACTTCTATATCAATTAGATTATCTGTTTCTTTAAGGTGTCCGAGCAATAACGGAGAACTTTCATCGTGTAATTTTGTGACATTTTTAGGAATATCCGGTTTACTATTGGCATAGCAATATTTGCATTCACTTAAACAGGAATTGTAAGCACCAATATCTCTTGATGGAATGCAACGACAGTTTTTTCTCATTCCACTAGCTTTAACATTTTTATAGACAACATTATGTGCCTGTTCTAGTATTTCACGTGTTGTACATCCACTATTATGAATATTATATTTTTCATAGATTTCATCTGTTGCACATGTCTGAGTATAAAGATTATACTTTTTGGATATCCTCCCAATTCCTTTCAATAACCTTTCTTTATCCCCAAGAGTCAATGAAATTATTTCCGGCATATTCTCTTCAACTTTTTTATACATGTCCACAAAGCTGAAAATACATCTAGAAACCAGAGGTGATATTTTCTCAGCTATATATTCAAATGTTTCAAGGTGTTTTTCCACAGTATATTTTTCACTCAGAAGTATTGGATCATATCTCCAGAGAATTTTATTTTTACCGACGATATCAGATAACTTTTCCAAGGTATTAATTGACTGGTCTATCGATGGAACTTTAGGTTCAATGTCCCTACCATAGGCAGTAATTGTATAATTGCACAATATATTATACTTTTCATCTATCTCACCTATATGTTCAAGTATAGGTTTATAGTTTTTAGAGCAGAACAGTAAGCAATCAACATCTCCGGGTGTTAATTTTAACTTGTACACATTCTCTCTTACAAATGGATTCCTTGAATATGCATATCCTTCACGAATCCTGTTTAATAACCAAGGAGTGTAATAGTTCACTATATCTGTCCTTGCGCCAACGTTAATTATCATTTTATCAATTACTATTTTTGGATGGTCAGCAGAAAAAGTATTTGGATTTTAAAAAAAAAGCAAGAATCATAAAAAAAGAAAAAAAATAAGAGATTTATAAATCTCTTCCGAAAATGTGTACAGCCGCAGTACCCCCGGTACCTCCAATGTTGTGAGTCATACCGATTTCTGCACCGTCCACTTGACGTCCACCAGCTTCTCCTCTAAGTTGCCATACTATTTCAGCAGCTTGAGCAATACCGGTTGCACCTAATGGGTGTCCACGTGCTTTAAGACCACCGGATGTGTTTATAGGGAAATCACCATCAATTTCAGTTTGACCTTCTTCAATAGCTATTCCACCTTTACCTTTTTCAGCAAATCCTAAATCTTCTACAGCTAAAAGTCCGTTAATTGAGAAACAATCGTGAACTTCAGTTAAATCAATGTCTTTTTGAGTAACTCCAGCCATTTCATAAGCTTTTCTGGATGCGACCTTTGTTGATTCAATAGTGGTTAAATCTTTTCTGTCATGTAAAGTTAAAGTTCCGGAAGCCTGTGCGGAAGCTTTTACATAAATTGGAGTGTCAGTGTATTTTTTAGCATCTTCAGCAGGAACCATTACAACCGCTGCTGCTCCGTCAGATACAGGAGAACAGTCAAGTAAAGTTAATGGGTCAGCTACTGATGTGGAATTTATTACTTTATCCACACTAATTTCAAATGGGAATTGTGCATTTGGGTTTTTAGATGCATTTTTATGATTTACTACTGAAAATTGTGCTAATTGTTCACGAGTAGTACCATATTCGTACATGTGTCTTTTAGCAATCATTGCATATAATGATGGGAAAGTAGCTCCTTGTTGTGCTTCCCATTCTTGATCGGATGCGGTAGCAATAGCTGGAGTAGCATCAACTACATCAGTCATTTTTTCCACACCTGCAGAAATTACTACATCATGAAATCCTGATGCAACAGCCATAATACCTTGTCTTAAAGCTAAACCACCTGATGCACAAGCAGCTTCAACTCTTGTGGTTGGAATTGGATTAAGACCAACATGGTCAGAAATAAGAGCAGCAATGTGTTCTTGTTGTACAAAAAGTCCTGAGGACATATTTCCAACAAACATTGCTTCAATATCTGCACCATCAATTTCAGCATCGACTAAAGCTTTTACACCAGCCTCAGCAATTAAATCTCTAAATGATGAATCCCATAATTCACCAAATTTTGTTTGTGAAACTCCTACAATAGCAACATCTCTCATATCTAAGCCCCCTTACATTTTAATTTTACCTTTGAATTTAGCATATACAGCATAATCAACATAGGTTTTTTTACTGATGATATCCTCTGTTTTTGGAGCTAATTCTCTTCTTTCTTCAATTTCATCTTTGACAGTTATACTGAAACCATCACTTCCAGCACCAGATCCATAGGATACGACAAATATTTTATCTCCAGGATTAGCAACATCTAAAATATTAGATAAAGCTAATGGTACAGCACCAGAGTAAGTGTTTCCAATATTAGGAGTTAATAAACCTCTTTCAATTTGTTCTGAAGTAAATCCTAACTTTTTACCTGCTCTTAAGTAAAATTTACCATTAGGCTGATGGAAACAGGCATAATCATAATCTTCAGGAGTAGTATTAGTTTCATCTAATAACATTTTTGCAGCACTTAAAACGTGTTTAAAGTAAGCTGGTTCACCTGTAAAACGTCCACCATGAGATGGGTAAGGTTCACCTTCTCTTCTGTAAAAATCAGGAGTATCTGTTGTGTAACTACAAGTGTGTTCAATATCAGCAATAGTATTATCATTACCAATAATATAAGCAGCACCACCAGCAGATGCAGTGTACTCTAAAGCATCACCAGGAGCACCTTGAGATGTATCAGCACCAATAGCCAAAGCATAATCAACCATACCAGATTCAACAAGCCCCATAGACATTTGAATACCAGCGGTTCCTGCTTTACAAGCAAATTCCAAATCAGCAGCAGTTAATTTTGGAGTTGCACAAACTGCTTCAGCGACAATAGAAGCAGTTGGTTTTACTGCATAAGGATGTGATTCAGAACCAACATAAACAGCACCAATATATTTTGGATCAATTTGAGCTCTTGCTAGAGCATATCTAGCAGCAGTAACTGCAATTGTTGCAGTATCTTCATCAGGAGAAGGAACGGATTTTTCATTGACTACTAATCCTCTTGATAAAGCTACAGGGTCATCCCCCCAAACTTTAGCAATTTCTTCTACTTTAATTCTATATGAGGGAACATGCGCCCCATATCCTACTATTCCGACCATTAAATCACCTTAAAATAATATATAAAGAAATTATAATTCAATTATATGTATTATGATATTATTATATAAAATTAACTAAAATTGAAAGATATTTTAAATAAAACAATAAATTTAGAAAAAAAGAGCATTTATATAAAAGGTGCAGTTGCCGGGATTCGAACCCGGGTTGTAGGCTTGGAAGGCCCAAGTAATAACCAGACTATACCACAACTGCTATAAAAATGCGGCGTCCGGGATTTGAACCCGGGTCTCTAACGTGGCAGGCTAGAGTCTTAACCAGGCTGGACTAACACCGCATGTAACTAACAACATACATAGTTATGTTTTACTCATATATAAATATTTCGATTATCTGTTGATAATTTGCTTAATAATCATCTTATCTTCATTATCAATAGTTTTAATTAATATAATAACTATGAAATAAACCACTACGGATACAACCATAGCAACCCATAAATTAAGATTAAGAACATATAAAACAACACCCATGACTATAGATGCAAAAATAATCCTTAAAATATCATAAATCACCTTCTTATCAGGAAGCTGGTTAATTTTCCTAAGCATATACAACTCTAAAATCAATATTAAAATTTCACTTAAAACAGTTGCAACTGATGCACCGTAAACTGAATACTTCGGAATTAAAACTAAATTTAATAAAACATTAAAAACCGCAGCAATTGTATAAATTTTTGTAACTGAATATTCTTGATGTGATGCGTTCAATATTAATGAGCATGCTCCATTAACAAACAGGAAACATACTGTCCATATTAATATCTGCAAAACACCGCCAGCTTCAATATACTCAGCTCCATAAATTCCAATAATCTGATATGAATAAAATGAAGTGAATACTGCAATTGGAATAGTGACTAACATTAAATATTTAACTGATTTTACAAAACTAAAACTAAGCAAATCTTTCTCATCAGTGAATAATTTACTCATTACAGGAAAAACAACAGAAGAATAAATTGTATAAAACAATGATAAAACAGCTATAAGTTTATATGCTGAATTATAAAGACCTGTTGCATAAGTAGTTGCAAATTGAGTGAGCATAACAAGATCAATTGAATAGTAAATAGTATAAAAAAGACCAGTTAAAGCAAAAGGAAAACCTGCAACTAACAATACTTTATAAAAACTAAAGTCAAAAGATAACTTAGGCTTAATAATATGCTTTCTAAGTGCATATATCTCATAGATTAATGCAATGAAATTCCCAACAATATAAGCCATCAAAATTCCCATTAAACTATAATCTGTACAGGTTATTAAAAGAATAAACACTAATGTACAAACATTAAGAACAGTGTTGGTAATTGCCTGATACTTCATTTTCTCATGTGCTTGGAATGAAGTAAATAAAATAGCATGATAAGATTTTATAATATTCTCAAACGCCAACAATACACAAGCAACAACAAGTTTGGAATTCCAACCAAGAACTAAGACCGAAGCATAAACTACAAGGATATAGAATATTGATAAAAATATCTTAAGAGATATTGCATTATCCAAAAATTTATGTTCATTAGCAAAATCCGTAGATATTTCCCTAACAACATAAGTAGGAAGACCAAAATCAAGGATAATACCAAAAAGTGCAGCAAATGATACTGCTGCACCAAATATACCATAATCAGAAGGTCCTAAATACCAGGCAGTAACAATTGTCCAAACAAAAGCACAAACACTAGCAATAATCTGTGAAATTAGCATAAAACTAATATTTGCAAATACTGTTCTTACTTTATTAGCCATTATATTACCTTAAATTTTTCTTGCAGTTACACAGATCCAATCGTTTTCATCATTTAAATAAGCTTTAAAATCTTTAAAACCAGTTTTTTCCAATGACTCTTTCAATACATCTTCTGAATAAATCTTCATGTCCAAAAGTTCAACCAAATCATCATATTTTTCCATTTCACCTTCTCTATAAACTGCTTCATTACAGAAAAATACCAAACCATCCTTTTTAAGAACCCTATTAACTTCTTTTAAATCACTTATAAAATCTGGCCAGAAATAAATTGTTTCAAAACCAGTGACAATATCAAAAGTCGCATCATCAAATGGCATATCAGAAACAGATGCCTGTAATACATCAACAATTTTCTGATCTATGAATTCTTGGTTTAATTTAGAAGATTTTTCAACACTTACATCAGAGTAATCAATACCGACTACCTTTCCACCTTCAGAAATTTGTTTAGCAAATCGTTCAATGTTTTTTCCACCACCACATCCAATATCCAATATTTTACTGTCACTTTGAACTTCAAAATGGCTTACGCCCCATTGTGCCATGGATTCGTGGGATTTATTCATTCTGTCCAATATTTGATGACCTAATTCACCAACAGGTTTTCTTGCATTTACAATGAGTTCCTTATCTTCAATATTGTGACCAGTATTTACTTTGTCATTATCCACCATAATATCACTTTTTCATACCTTTACGTGTTTTGATAGCTTGTCCTGTTTTTAATTCTTTTATTTCACAAGCTCCAAGCAGTGCTTTACCATAAGCAAGCAATTTATCATCTTCATTTACAATCAGAACTTCATCATTAGACCGTATATTATCATCACAATCAACAACAAACTTACAGAATACACTTTTACCATCAAGTGCAAACGGTTCGGAATCCTTATTTACAACAACTCTATTACATGGAGATGGCATTGCAGAGTGAAGTCTTCTTGCACCTTCTTTTGATAAAACTAAAAATGAATCAGAAGCCCTCATATTAACAAGTAATGTTTTGCCATCATAAATATGCCTTATTTTACCTGTTTTTTTACTTTTCTCAATATTAATTTTACCTGAGAATAATGCTTCACCAGCACCCACACCAAATTGATAGTCAGCAATAGCCTTTATTTTTTTAACATCATCTTTAACATACCTGATTTCTACATCAACAAGATTATCTTCCTCTTCAATTTCTAAATCTTTAAGAACTCTTGAATGGATTAAAACTTGCTCATAATTCCCTGAAAATTCATCAATGAAATCTTGTAAAAATTCAATTGCATCCACATCACGTATTTTTGGAGTTGCACTTTGACTTAATGGATAAAGTTCATCAATTTCAAGAGGAATTAAACCAAATGGCACATCTACAACCATAAAATCTGCATTATCCAAATCAATTTCATGTTCTTCACCATACCTATAGAAATCACCAAGCTTTCCTGAAATAAACTTAGAATATGGTTTTCTTGATGGAGGAAGTAAAATTAAGTCTCTCTTTTTAGGCATTGCCATTAACTTTTGAATGTGTCTTAATACTTCAGGTCTTCCTAATGATTCAGGACCAGTATAAAAGAATGCTGATTTTTTACTTCTTGGATCATATTTTTCTAAATCCTCAGCATACATTCCAAGTTGTCTTACAGCATCTAAAAGTGCAGGATGAGCACGACAACGTTCTTCTACAAGTTCCATTAAACTACCTTCATAAATAGCTTGTCTAATACGCCTTAATTCTGCAAATGAAACATGCAAATTATGTTGAGCAATTAAATCTCTCCTTTGTTTTTTAGGCATTGCTCTTAAATCATCTGGAGTATATTTAGTACAAACTTCACAAGAACATGGCATTTCATGCAAGTTTTCAAGTTTATAAGTTCCTCTTGTTGTCAAGAATCTATCATCTTCTGCATATAGAATATAAGCTGCTGAATCAAATAAATCACAACCCATTGCTACACATAATGCAAAAATCATAGGATGTCCTGCACCCATCAAGTGACGAGGAACACTATCTGATAATTCTTTCATAGAATTCATTACAACATCAACTAAATCTTTGTAATGGTAAGATTCCATCAATGGAACAACTGCACCTATTGGATATAAATCAGCATCGAGTTTTGAAAGTTCACGAGCACATTCTTGCCTTAAATCAAGAAAAGTAGATCCTTGAACAACTGAATTCAATAACATCTCAATATTATTCTCTTTTTTAAATTCAACTGCTTCTTTTGCACGTTCTAAAGTAATCTCCAAATCACTTTCTGCTTTTTCCCTGTCTACAAATGGCGCTGTTGGAATATCCAGACTAGTTCCAATATCTGTCTTAATTAATTCTTGAAATTCAATTACTTCTTTATTTGTTATTTCAACATCACCATAAACAGATAACTGAAATGACCCAGAATCAGTCATAATCGGACCATCGAAGTTAATTAATTTATGTAACCCCTCATCAATTGCTTTTTGTTTCAATTCATCATCTTTATAAATCAAATAAGCATTAGTAATCACAATGTCTGCACCATATTTTGCAACATCGATTGCCTGTTTTCTAGGATGAATAACTGGCATTAATGCAGGAGTCTTCACATTACCGTGTTTAGTTTTTAAAACACCCACACGACCCATATTATCCTTTGCTTTAATTTCAAACATATTATAAACCTTGTATTTTAATTCAAGTAAAAAAATTCATTAAAAAAAATATATCCAAAAAATTGGATTATTATGATATCTAAGTTTTATTTTAATTAGAAAATTATATAAAGTTTGCTCAAATATTTAAAGTTTATTAAAAAGGACTTTCAAAAATTAAACTTAGATAAAATGAGTTATGAGAATAGTGCTAGAATAATTAATGATGATATTTTTGATTTGGTAAACGAATGTTTCAATCAGGAAAAAAGTAGTCGAAATAATGAAAGTAGGATTAATTTTTTTGATACTTACAATGATTATTTTGTTTTAACTGATGATGGATCATATTCTATTAATTCAAAAGAAATAAACCATAAAGTTGAAACATTACATACATCTACAGGAGCAATAAGTGAATCATTTGAGAAATTTATCAAACCAATGAAATTTGATTACACAAAAGATATTGCCATATTAGATATTTGTGCAGGATTAGGTTATAATTCATCAGCAGCTATTGCAGATTTTATAAAAAATAATCATGATTCAAATTTAAAAGTAGATATGGTAGAAATTTCCAAAGCAACATTTGCATGTGGCCTTTTAGTTCCATCTCCAATACCAGAACATGACATTACTAAAAAAGCAATTGAAGATGAATTAATAAAACTAGATTATGCCACTTTGAGTTTAGAAAAATGTGAAATCCCAGAAAATATCAATATTAATGTATTCGTTGAAGATGCAAGACAAACTGTTCAAAATCTTGAAGATAATACTTATGATGCAATATTCTTAGATCCATTCAGCCAAAACATGGCACCAGAACTATTCTCACTTGAATTTTTCAAGGAATTTAAAAGAATAATCAAAAATAATGGTATTATTGCAACTTATACTTCATCAGCACCCGTTCGAGCAGCATTTATTGAAGCTGGTTTCTACATCGGCCTTGGCCCAATCTTTGGAAGAAAACAAGGTGGAACACTTGCCAGCCCAAATCCAAAAATGCTTGATTATTCACTTCCCAAAAATGATGAGATTAGAATTGCACTTTCAGATGTTGGAATTCCATTTAGAGACCCTGGTTTGAATAATTCCAGTGAGTTTATCTTAAATAAACGTTCTGAAGAAAGACATGATGCACGTCATAATACTAAAATCTCATCTGCTGTTAAAACACCTATTTTTTTAGGTGATGCAATGGAAAATGATGAAAAATTAAAAAGACGTGTTGAAAGAAATCTTGAAAAAATGAATATACCCTCAACAACTTCACCAGAAGCATTCTACATTATCGAATGTGAAAAGGAATACCAAGAAAAACAAGATGAAAAAAACAATTCAACCAATAGAATATTGAATATGAAAGAAAAATTAAAAAAAGTTAAAGATGGATATTAAACTTTAACATAATATCCACTTTTAAGTAAATATGCTTCTAATTCTGATGATTTAACCGGATTTGATAGAAGTTTTAAGTTTCTACTACTACCATCATGATTATGTGAAAAGACGGACCAATCCGCATCACAATACTCACCGCCACCAGTATAATGCATACAAATAATAATACCTTCTAGGCTACCCTCATCATAATGAGCTGGACGACTAGGTGTTTTTGGGAAAGTTCCCCCATTACCAGAAGCCCAAAAAATACCCCAATAGAGTTCATGGCTTCCACAGATAGGGCAAGTCCTACTTAACTCAGTTTTATAATATGTATAACCATATTTAGCCAGTTCACCAGAAGCAGATGGTCTACCAATCACTAACATTGAGTTACCATCTTCTGAAACACCAAATTGATCATAAGATTTACCTTTACCCACTTCCACAACATTAATTTTCTTAGTTATCTTATATCCAGTACTTAAATCTTTACAAATTACAGTATGAACACCCGGATTTTTAAAAGTAAACTTATAATTTGCAATACCTTTTGAATTAGTTTTAACATTGTGTTTTACACCATCAATAGTCATTTCAATGTATGTGTTAGTAGCTGCTTTACCATCCTGTTTTAAAAGTTTAGCAATAAACAAACCTTCTTTTCCTTCTATTGCATTAACATCAAGGGCATTAATTGAAGATAATTTTACAGATACCTTCTTATTCAAGACATAACCTGTGAAAGGATCAACTGATTTAAAATTATAAGTTCCTTTATTTAATTTAAAACTAACAGTTGCAATACCATTTGAGTTTGTGGTTACTCTCTTTTTAGCACCATCAACATAAACAGTCATTTTAGTATTTTTAGCAATACTTTCACCTTTATAAAGTTTAACTTGGAATTTTGAAGTAGTACCAGTAAAAACTGTCATTGATTTAGCTTCTAATGTTGATAAAACAGTAAGAGTATTTGATTTTTTCTCACCAGTATTAGTATTAATTGAAGTAATCTTATATGTTCCAGGAGCGGAAATTACTTTGATATAAGCTACACCTTTTGAATTAGTTTTTTTATAGAAATAAGTTCCTTTGGTATAAAATTTAATGGTTTTACCTTTTAATACCTTACCATTTTTACCATAAAAAGTCGCACTGAATACTCTTGAACTCCTATAATGTTTTTTCAAATTGCTAGATACAATTGAATTTTTTACAGTAATCTTATTTGAAATTGTACGTCCGTTAGGATGTATTGCATAAATCTTATAAGTACCAATTTTTGAACCAACATTTAATTGAGCCACACCTTTAGAATTTGTCTTCTTAGTATATGTTTTACCATTTACTTTAAATTTGACATAAGTATTAGCTAATGACTTACCATTAGTTTTTAAAAAAGTAGCAGAATACGGTACAGAATGTTTATAAGTTGTAGTAACATCCTTTCCTTTTACGATATCCAATATTTTAATATTGTTTTTTATTGTTAAATTACCATAACAAACAGTGATTACATGATTTCCAACAGATAAACCAGTTATTAAAAAAGAAATTTTACCTGTAGAATCAGTTACTCTATTATAATTTTTACCATTAATCTTTAATGTAACGGATTTTCCAGATACTGGAGAACTGCCATTTGAGAGAGATACCTTGTAATTAACTTCTCCTTTATAATAAGCAGTTACATCATTACCTTTCAAGACATAATCTTCTTTTTGAGTCGAATTAATGGTATTATTCATTGTACGTGCTTCTTGAGGAAATTCCAACGAGCCCTCATTGTCATCATCACTAGGAATTACATCATCATTCAAATTCATATCAGTCAAATTCGTATCAGTTGCAACAACTGCGGAAATCGATAACATAAAAACTAGTGTTAATAAACTTAAACAAATTTTTTTATTAACCATGAATAAACTCCATTTAATAATTTTTTTGTATTTAATTGTTATTTGATTTAATGTATAAAAAGCTTTTGTTTTGCAAAATAAGTTCAAATAAGTCTAAATTAAGAAAATAAAGAAATAAAAAGCTAAAAATTATAATAAATATCTTGGAATAACTAAAACTAGCAACAAAAGAAAAAACTAAATGAAAATTTAAATCCCAAAAATGAAAAATAAAAGGAAATGGATTTGAAAACTCAACAACGAATAAATACAATATAGACACATGTTTATTCTATGAAATTAAATTAACACTACTAATTTAAAATAAAATACAAATAACCACTTTATGTATACTAAAATAAGAATTAAAGTGCAAAAAATAGTTAAATAAAAAAAAATAAATAATGTTGAATTAACTATTCAACAGTGACACATTTTGCTAAATTTTTAGGTTTATCTGGATCATGCCCTTTCTCAAGAGTAATGAAATATGCAATTAACTGAAGAGGAATCACATAAATTAAAGGTGCAATTAACTCATCTACTTCAGGATTAATTGTAATAACATCATCTGCTTGTTCCTTCAAAGCATCATCATTAGCTGAACCAATAGCAAGCACATTAGCTCCACGAGATTTAACCTCCTCTAAATTACTCATTGTTTTTCTGTAAGAATCACCCGGAGGGACAATAACCACAACAGGAATTCCTTCATCAATTAAAGCTAAAGGACCGTGTTTAAGTTCCCCTGCAGCATAACCCTCACCATGAATATAAGTAATCTCCTTAAGTTTTAAAGCACCTTCAAGAGCAGTAGGATATGAAAATCCTCTTCCTAAATAAAAGAAATCACGAGCATAATTATATCTTTTAGAAATTCCTTTTATAAATTCAACATTTTCAAGAGTCTCATCAATGAAACCTGGAACCTTATCAAGCTCATCAAGTAACTCATCATTTTTAGAAAGCAATGCTGAAAATAAGTAAATTGATGTAAGTTGAGCCAGATAAGTTTTTGTTGCTGCAACTCCAATTTCAGGACCTGCTTGAGTTTGAATCACATATTTAGCTCTTCTTGTAATTGATGAACCCGCTACATTAACAATACCTAAAGTTTTTGATGTTTGATTTGCAATGTCTAATGCTTTAAGTGAATCAGCAGTTTCACCAGATTGTGAAATGAATATAACTAAAGTTTTATCATTTAAAGTATTAGCAGAATATTTGAACTCTGAAGCTAAAATAACATCTGTTGGAATACCTGCAAGAGATTCAATCAAATATTTTCCAGTCAGTGATGCATGATAAGAAGTCCCACATGCAACAAAACAAATTCTTTGGATATCTCCCTCAATATCATCAATAATGCTCTGTATATGTTCTTTTTGAGTCAAAGTATTCCTAACAGCAACTGCTTGCTCATTAATTTCTTTAATCATGAAATGATCATAACCCTCTTTTTCAGCCATTTCAGGTGTCCAGTCAATTGATTCTATTTCTTTGTTAATCACATTATCAAATTCATCATGAACAACAACACCATTCTTATCAAGAATGACAATTTCTCCTCTTTCAGGATAAATAATGTCCTTAGCATATTTTAAAATAGCTGGAGAGTCTGATGCGAGATAATATCCATTTTCACCGATTCCAACAATTAATGGGGAATCTTTACGAGTTGCAATAATTTTATTTGGTTCTTTTGTTGATATTGCTGCAATTGCATAAGCTCCATGAATAACATCAATTGTTTCTCTAAGTGCATGCTCAAGGTCAAAACCTTCATTCATAAATTTTTCAATTAAATGAGGAATAACTTCAGTATCAGTATCAGATTTAAATACATGACCTTCTTTTATTAACTTTTCTTTAATTTCCAAATAATTTTCAATAATACCATTGTGAACAATAGCTATATCTTTTCTTTCATCAACATGAGGATGTGAGTTTAATTTAGATGGATCACCATGTGTAGCCCATCTTACATGAGCAATACCAAAGTTTCCAGGCATATCGGAGAGATTTAATTTATTATTTACTTCTTCAATTTTACCTTTATCTTTTTTAATGTGAATTTTATTTTCACTGTAAGTAGCTAAACCAATTGAATCATATCCCCTATATTCTAATTTAGAAATACAATCAAAAAGAATTGGAGCTACATTATCATCATTTTTTAATATACAACCGACAATTCCGCACATTTAATCACCCTGATAATTATAAATGTCTTTATACATGTTTACAACATCTCCAATTATTAAAATAGCTGGAGTATTAATTTTTTTATCGGAAATGTCACCAAGAGTGCCAAATACTAAATTTTGATTAGGTAATGTTCCACTTTCAATAGCACAAACTGGAGTATCAGCAGAGCGATATTTCATAATTTCAGCAGTGTTCTCTTTAATATTTCCAATTCCCATTAAAATAATCAAAGTATCTGCAGTATAATCCCAATGGACCTGACTTTCAGGTTTTGTAGGATCCTCATGTCCAGTTACAACAGTGACAGATGTTGCCACTCCTCTATGAGTTACTGGTAGTCCTAAAGAAGTTGGTGCTCCAATGGCTGAAGTTACACCTGGAATAACTTGAAATTTGATATCATGTTCCATTAAAGCCAATATTTCTTCTCCTCCACGACCAAAGACAAAAGGATCGCCTCCTTTCAATCTGACAACATTTTCATGAGTTTCAGCTTGTTTTACAATTAATTCATTAATCTCATCTTGAGTTTTATAATGCTCACCTGCCTTTTTACCTACATATATTTTCTCTGCAGTTTCAGGAGCATGAGTTAATATTTCATCATTAGCTAAATAATCATATAAAACAACATCTGCCTTATTTAAAGCTTTAACCGCTTTAAGAGTTATTAAATCAGCATCTCCAGGTCCCGCACCAATTAAATAAACTACCATTATATCACTTTATAAAAATCCTTTAAAGAAGTTTAAACCATCATCAGATCCAAATATACTTTCACAAGCCCTTTCTGGATGAGGCATCATAGCAACAACAAGACCTGATTCATCACATACGCTTGTAATATTCTCCATAGACCCATTAGGGTTTTCACCTTCAAATTGTAATACTATTTGATCTTGATCTTTCAATAATTCAATATCTTCTGTGTAAAATCTTCCTTCTGCGTGTGCAATTGGAAGATCAATAATTTGACCTTTTTTAAATGCTTTTGTAAATGGTGTTCTATTAGTTGTAACTTTTAATTTGGACCATTCACAATTGAATTTAGGATTTTCGTTTGTAATGAAAATTCCTGGAATAAGACCAATTTCCCCTAAAATTTGAGCACCATTACAAATTCCAAGTACTGGTTTTTCTTCTTTTACTAATTCTTTAATTCCATCGATTACGGGTGTAATTGAAGCCATTGCACCTGCTCTTAAGAAATCTCCATAAGAAAATCCTCCAGGAATAACAATACCATCAAAGTCAGTTAGTTTTTCTTCACTCCACCAAACATACTCTGGTTCAAGGCCTGCAAGTTCGCAAGCTTTTGCAACATCTCTGTCACAATTAGTTCCCGGAAATCTAATTACTCCAATTTTCATCTTTTCACCTTATTTACCACAAGCCATATTCTGTGGAATAACATTAATCTTATAATCATGAATTACAGGATTACAAAGTAACCTTTCACACATATCAGTTACATTTGCTCTGATTACCTCTCTATCTTCACCCTCCATTTGGAATTTAATGATTTCATCAGTTTTTACATTTTTAACTTCATAACCAAGTAAATCTAGAGATCTTTCAATTGTAGTAGCTTCTGGGTTTAACATACCACTTTTAAGTGAGATTTTAACTTCAATATCAAATAACATTTAAATCACCTTTTCATCTTCAGGCATGATTCTATTATAAACTTCTATATAAGCAGCCATAACTTCATCATCTTTTCCTTCTCTGAATAATTCTTTATCTAACATGTCCAATGTTTCGCTATCCCATAATCTGCATCCATCAGGAGATATTTCATCACCTAAAAGAATGTTTCCATCTTTATCTTTACCGAATTCAACTTTATAATCCACTAAAATAATACCTGCATCAGCGAAGAATTTAGTTAGAATTTCATTGATTTTTAAAGCTTTTTCAGTTAAAGTATCAATTTCTTCTTGAGTAGCTATTCCTAATGCTTTGATAATGGAATCATTAAGCATAGGGTCATGGTATTCATCATCTTTGAAATCCATTTGAACAATTGGTGGATTTAATTCAGTACCGTCTTCAATTGGGTATTTACGTACTAAACTACCAGTTGCAATATTTCTAACAATGACTTCAATAGGAATCATTTCAAGTTTTTTTGCAATCATGACATTTGGTTCTGGAAGATCAATAAATTGAGTTGCAACACCGTTCTCTTCTAATACTTTAAATATCTTAGAAGAGATTACAGCATTATAAGCCCCTTTATTATCCATTATCTCTTTTCTTGCACCATCACCAGCAGTCATGTCATCTCTAAACTCGATGAGTACTTTATCATCATCGTCTGTGTTGAATACACTTTTTACTTTACCACTATTAATTAACTCTTTTTTGTTCATGATATCAACAGAATAATTAAATTATTATAATATAGTTTTTAGTTTTAATATTATATAAAAATAGTTAAAAAAAAATAAGAAAATAGTAGCATTATAATTTGTTAATGTACTCCACATCATCTTCGGTAAGCCCAAATTTCATCCCATTCAAAAGACCATTTGGAAGTTTTGACAATATAGTCACAGGATAAGTGCTATTGAGCATTATAAACATCTGATGAGTAACATTTTGACGTGTTTTAACTACTATTTTATAGTTTTCATCAATTTTAGATAAATTTCCATCAAGAAATACATCATTAAATGACTGATTGAGAAGATATGTTGGAAACTCCCCTTTGATATTGAAATATTCCAATAATTCAGCAAAAATCATTTATTTCATTCCATACTTGGGAGTTTATCTTGATCTGAATCATATGAAGAACCTATTAATTTACCAGTATCAACATCATATTGACGGAAATTACCATCACTGTATGTTACTTCACGATAATACCCTTCACCTTCTTGACCATTAAATTTTACTACTTCACTAACAACAGAAGGACCAGACTCATTATTTTCTAAAGTAGCAGTTGTATTTGAATTATCACTGGTTACATTTGTTGTGTTTGTTGCATTTGAAATGTTACTTTCTATCGCAACAGGTTCATCTTGAGAGTTTTGCATAGATGTATATACAACAGCACCACCAACAATTAATAATGCGATGATTATACCAATCAAGATTATAACATAGTTTTCCATAATTTTCACCTCAATAAAAATTCATTAGATATAATTAACATGAATATCTTAAAATACTTTTCCATTTTTTAAAAGTGAACAAAATAAAGAATAAAAGAAAAAAATTAAAAATTATATGGGCCAAAGTCCAAAGTTTCTGTAATATGATTGTACCTATCTTCTTTTGGAGGTAATTGCATATAATCTCCATACAAACTTTTTAAAATATAATCATAATTATCAGGTACATTAACTTCAATGTCTTCAAATCTAATCTTTTTTATAGATTTAAAATCATTTTTACGAAATATTTGAGGATATTCATCTGCATTAGCTGAAATATCAAAAACATATTCAGCATTAGGATTTTTATACTTCTTTAAAAAAGAAAGGCATTTTTTATTTATTGTTGATGGTTTAATTTTAAATAAATTTAAAATATGATAACCAGCATGAGTTATTAATTTTGTAATAAACGGTAAATCATCTACTTTTATTTTAGACATGATCAATAGTTTATTATATAAAAAAGATTTTTTAAGTTGGAAATTTCTTTTTAGTTTATTATCACTTAAATCATCTAAAACAAAAATATCTATATTAATCCCAATATTAAAATCGACCTGATTAACCCATTTTTCCTCAAATTTAGTATTATTAAGCATTAATTTAGAAAATAAATGAAAATAATCTTTTTCAGTTTCATTAGCTAATAATCTATATTTATCATTAGGTGAATTGAAAATTTTTTTGAATTTCTCAAAGTCATCTCTAAACATGATAACATCCAAATCATCATCCCAAGGAATAAAACCATTATGTCTGATAGCACCTAAAAGAGACCCTGCATACATATAATAAGTAAGATCATTTTCTTCGCAAATTTCAATGAAATCTTTTAAAATCATTAATTCCAAACTTTGTAGATGTTTTAAAATTTTATCATCATATTCATTATACTTCAAAATATCACATTCAATTAATCAATCTAAAAATTTCATAAAGTTTTCTTTATTTTCTAAAGTAGTTGTAGTTGGTCTTCCAAGATCATCACGAGCACCAATTGAAGATAAAACCTCAATAAAACATAATTTACCCATATTTTTAACCTTAATAAGTTCTTCATCTAACTCCTTAAAATTATCAACAGATACTGCATAGGAATAACCACAAGCTTTTGCAATAGCAACAAAATCCATATCTGATGCTACAGTAGGCATTCCACCAACAGTCTCATGAGCACCATTATTAATTAAAATATGAACTAAATTATCAGGATTAACATTTCCAATTACTGGCATGGACCCCATATGCATTAATAAAGCACCATCTCCATCAATACACCAAACCCTTTTTTCAGGTTTATTAATAGCAACACCTAAAGCAATGGAAGAAGAATGACCCATTGAACCAACGGTTAAAAAGTCATATTTATGAGATTGATTTTTAGATTCCCTTATTTCAAAAAGTTCACGACTAGCTTTACCAGTTGTTGAAATAATTGGATCTTCACCAGATATACTAACAATATGTTCAATTATTTCTTCACGAACAATATTATTATCATTTTCATAAACCACTTTTTCATCATATGTTAAAGCATTTTTACGAATAACGAATGCAACACTTTTACCTACTTTGAGAATCTCATTAAATCCAACCATTGCTTCATTAAGTTCATCAATTGTAGTATCTTCACTAACTACAAAGTTTTCAATGCCCATTAAATCAAGTAACTCACAGGTTATTTTACCTTGATATATATGTTGAGGTTCATCATGAATTCCAGGTTGTCCACGCCATCCAATAACAAAAATAGCTGGAATAGCATAAACTTCATCATTTAAAAGTGATGCAACAGGATTTATAATATTCCCTTCACCACTATTTTGCATATAAACAACAGGGACATCACCAGTAGCTAAATGATAACCTGCAGCGAGAGCAGTAGAATTACCCTCATTTGCAGCTATTAAATGATGTTTTTCATCAATACCATAAGTATTTATTAAATAATTACATAATGCTTTTAGTTGTGAATCCGGAACACCTGTATAAAATTCACAATTTAAAACATTGACAAAATCTTCAACTTTCATTTTGTTTAATCCTATTTATTTAATTGAGGAGTGATTATTTTTTCAATAAGGAACTCTGCTGTTTTATCAATTTCATCATATTTTACTTCTTTTGGTAATGATTCACCGAAAGCTTCTTCAACTTTTTTAACTAAATCATCAGTATAAATTAATGTTGCATCACGAATATCTTCTACACCATCTAAAGCTAATGATTCACGGTTTGCTTTGTCCATTTCATCAAAAGTAAATACGGATTCATCAATCCAAGAAGAGATTTCACCATTTTTATAACCTATAATTACAGGATATCCACCAATTTCTCCAAATACACCTGGTGAAAATATTTTTTGATTATTACCTGTTCGTATTGCATCAATTATTGCAGAAATAATACGATAATTACTTGAAGCATTCATCATATTCCTTTTTTGGTCAACAGGCATACTAATAGAACATGCTTTAAATATATCATCATGAGGAATATCTTGTTCTTCTCCTTTGTAATATATTTTAAGAGGTAACTCGACACCTTCAGTCTGTCCTTCTTTACTGATACATACATCATGGAAATGTGCTGCTGCAAAATTAAAGTCAACATTCCAGAAATCACCAACTCCTAAGATATTTGCTACTGCAAATTTCATTCTAGGAATTAAATGATTTAAATTTCCACTTCCAAAATCAGGATATGCCTTTCCAGCACTTTTAAGCCATGGAATAACAGCATCAGAGTAGGAAGTATTAATAACCACAGCATCAGTATCCACATTTTCACATGCTTCCATTATATTTCTTGTGAATCTAATAGATAATGGAGTCCAAATACCATATGCTCTTACATTACTCCAAGAAATACTACCATATTTAAGACCAGGATATGCTCTACTAGAGTTAACAATAAAATCCGGATGATATTTGTCTATTGCTTTTTCAATTGATTCAATATTATTTAAGTCCACACCAGCTTCAATTTCAATTTGGGATTTATTAACTTCACGAATAAGTCCGGCAACACGGACAATATTGACATCAGATTGCATTTTTTCTTGGTTTCTTCCTACAACAACCAGTTTTATTGCAGGATCATTTTTACTTACTAAAAAGTCTAATAAATAGGTTCCAACACTACCTAAACCAATAATCATTATAGTTATTTCATCATCATTTACATGTTTTTCCACAATTTTTAACCTTTCATCTAAATTTTTCATATCATTTCCTCCAGTATTCTACTATAAATCGATAATCATCATGAGTATTACAGTTAACCCAATGTTTTAATCCAATGAGCTCAATATCATTATTATTTTCAATTAAATCAAAATATTTCTGAATTATAGCTAAATTAGTATCTTCCATACTGTTATTATAAAATTCATCGTTAGCAATTTTAAGCAAATCCATATCTCTAAATTTCCAGGTTTGACCTGAATTAAAAATAGCTTTAAACGGTTCTTTTAAACTTAACATTCCATGATCACTATTAAATAAATAGTGATATTTATCATTCTCATTTTGATATAAAACCACTGATTTATTTGAATAAATCGGTTCCCTATTACATGTTAAAACATTTTTATCAGATTTGATAACTTTTGTGAATGATTCCCCATCAATATCCAAATCACCCTCAACAAAAAGTATTTCATCAATCTCATTAAAATTATCTAAAGCCTCTTTAATTCCTAAATATAAGCTATAACCTGAACTCAAATCATCAAAAAGGTCATTTTTAACAAGAATAATTTTTTCTTGTAATTCATGTGGAATATATTTGTTGACATAATCAATCAAATCAGTATATTTATATCCTCCAACGATGATTATTTTATCAGAATACTTTAATTTCTTAATCATTTGATAGATTAAAGTATCTTGAGGATTTTTTTCATAATATAAACATTTCAATATCTTTTTTTCATCAGGAATATCTTTATTAAACCTACTAGAAATTCCTGCAACTGTAATAATGGAAATCTTCAAATTTACTCACCTAATTTTTAGTGTAATTTTCAACACACTTATCTAATCCTTTATCTAAGTCAATGATTGGTTTCCAATTAGTTTTAGTTCTAATTTTTTCTGTAGATAATAATCTTCTTTCCGGATCAGATTCACGATAACCTTCAAATTTAATAATAGCATCATCAATGCTCATTTTTTTAGCAATTAATTTAGTTAAATCAATAATGGAAATTTCTTCATCTGTAGCAACATTATAAATACTACCATCAAGTGCAGAATCTGTTTTTGCTAATTCAAGTACTGCACTACAACTATCATAATTGTTTAAGAAAGTCCTACAATTCTTTTTAGAATTTTCTAGCAAAACAACTTCTTTTTTATTTTTAAAGCTATCAATAATATATGGTATAATATGCTTTGGATATTTCTCATCTTTACTATAAACATTAGCAAAACGAATAGAACAACCTTTAATTTTTCCAGCATCAACTGCATCTTTCATAAAAAACTCAGTTAATAATTTACCAGTTGCATAACTAGTTCTTTGACTGTGTTCTGCATTAGCCATAGTAATATAATCAGATTCTTTAACTCCACCATCTTCATTCCAAGAATTCATTGAATAAATCTCAGATGTAGAACAATTAATATATTTTTCAGCACCTACACGAATAGCTTGTTCTAAAAACCTATTCATACTAACAACATTTGTTTCATAAGTCTCATAAACATTATAAAAATGCTCTGTGTGAACAACAGCTGCACAATTAATATAAATTACTTCATGAAAATCTTCTTTTAAGTCCACAACCATTGATTCAATTTTATTCATATCTTCAATACTATTTAAGTCATATTCATAAAAATCAAAACGTTCATCATCAATACAATCGCTTACAGTATCAATTGACGATGCATAGAAATTATCAAAACCAATGATTTTTACTGCGTTTTCACTTTGATTCAATAACTGGCGAACTAATTCATTACCAGTCATCCCCGTAACACCACTAATAACATATAACACATTCATATTATAATTCCCCTTGTTAAATTCCATTTTCTAATCTTTTTCTATAAAAATCATCAATACTACCATCATATAAATTCATAGCTTCATATTTAGAATAATTAACAGATTTTAATTCAACACTCATTAATTTTGTGTCTAAAATTGCATATTGAGCATTAGGATTATGATTTCTAGGCTGACCAACAGAACCCGGATTAATAAACAATACGGATTTTTTATTTCTCATAGCAGGATTTTCAAACTCGTAAAACTTTTGAAAAACATGAGGATAATGAGAATGACCTGATAAAACAATATCATAATCTATATAATTCCCATTTAAATTATCTGGAAAAATTGCTTTCCAATAATTATCATTTAAAGATCCATGAATAGCTAAAACTTGTTTCCCATCTAATTTAAATTTTGTTCTACCCTCTTGAATTAATTCATTATTCAAATAATTCTTGGATTCAACAGTTAAAATAGAATTAGTGAACTTTGCTGATTCAACACCCCTAAAACTTGAAAAATGATTAAAATCTTTTGTCAAAATGGCCTTTTCATGATTTCCCCAAATATTACAAATAATTTTTGAAGAGAATTTTTCACGAATAAACTCAACAACCTCATTAGATTGCATCCCATAGTCTATTAAATCACCTAAAAGGATTATTGAATCAATATCTTGATTAATTAAATCATTGGAAACTTCCTTTAAAGCAAATAAATTCCCATGAATATCTGATAAAATTGCATATTTTGACATTTAATCACTTATAACTCATCAATTAATGTAATAATCTTTTTAATAGACAATAACTCTTCATCAATTTCATGTGCTCTATGATGTTTTAAAATGCTTTTTGCAGCATTTTGCATTGCAGGGAAAGCTGCTCTTAATAGCTGATTTGCATAAATTACAATATTAACTCCATGTGCAATTAATTCTTCTTCTGTGATTGTATTATATGAAGACGGAACTACAACAAGTGGAGTTTCTTTATCTTCTTGCCTAAATTTATCACAGAATTCTAAAATTTCATCAGGCTCTTTTTTTCTACTATGAATCATAATCCCATCTGCACCAGCATCACGGAATGCAAAAGCTCTTTTAAGTGCATCTTCCATACCTTGTTCTAAGATAAGACTTTCAATCCTTGCAATAATCATGAAATCATCGGACAATTGTGCATTTTTACCTGCAGCTATTTTTTCACAGAAATGATTAATTTCATCCTGTGTTTGTTTTACTTCATTTCCAAATAATGAATTTTTCTTTAATCCAATTTTATCTTCAATAATAACTGCTGAAACACCCATTCTTTCAAGAGACCTAACCGTATAAACAAAATGTTCAGCTATTCCACCAGTATCTCCATCAAAAATGATTGGTTTTGTAGTAACCTCCATAATATCATTGATAGTTCTAAATCTTGATGTCATATCTACCAATTCAATATCTGGCTTACCCTTTTCAGTACTATCACATAAACTTGAAATCCACATTGCATCAAACTGATCAATGCATTCATCATCCGCAATAACAGTTTTTTCAGCTATTAACCCTGTTAAACCACTATGAACCTCAATTGTTTTAACGATTGGGACAATATCTAATAGTTTTTTTAATCTTGCTCTTCTAAGTTCAGGCATAGCTAATTTTTCCCTCATTTGCCTGTCAACTTTTTGTATTTTTTCACTGAAAGTGTATGGAACTTCAATTAATTCTCCACCATATTTATCAAGAACAGAAACAATATTCTTTCTTATTATCTTCATGGAATCTTCAGACCAATTATTTCCATGAATAATATAATTAGGTTTGAGTTTACGAACAACATCATCATACATTATCTTATTTTGAACTATTACATCTTTAACATCAGGAATTTCTCTAACTAACTCCATACGTTCTTCAGTTGTTTTTAATGGGAATCTATTATATTTCACCATTTCAGAGTCACAAAGAACTCCAACAACAACATCCCCATATTTTTTAGCCTCCTCAATTAAATTTAAATGTCCCTCATGAATGACATCAGTACAAAAACAAGTGTATACAATTGGATTATTAGATTTCATAAAATTACCTTAAATTTATTAAAATTGTGTTTAATATTATTATAATCTTTAAAAAAAGAAATATTTAAAAATTTCCAACACATAAATAATAATTAAATAAAATAAATTATCGGGAAAAAACTATGTTTAAATCAAAGAGATATGACAATGAAACATTAAAACACTTACAAAAGGTCCAAATAAAAATTTTAAAATATTTCATTGAAGTTTGTAACAAACATGATTTAACCTATTTCATTTATGGAGGTAGTCTACTTGGAACTATAAGACATCAGGGATTCATACCTTGGGATGATGACATTGATGTAATAATGTTTAGAGAAGACTTTGAGAAATTAAATAAAATTTTAGAAAAAGATATCGATGAAAATTACAGGTTCATTAATGTTTTAAATGAAGAAACTTACCATTATACCTGGGCCAGATTAATGTTAAAGGATACAATATTTAATGAATGGTGGGCAGATCAAGTTGATTACACTCAAAACATTTTTATTGATGTTTTTATTTTAGATAATATTCCAAACAACAAATTTAAAAGATTTATCCACAAATGGACTTGCTTTTCACTTAATCAATTAACAATGTATGCATTTCTCAAATATGATAATAACTCTAAAATAAAGAGAACAGTTCAAAGGGCATTATATTACTTACTAAAAATAATCCCCATTTCACCATATAACATTAAAAAGAAATGTATAAACTCATATAAAAAGTATCAAAAGGATGATTGTGAAGAAGTATGTGATTTTCCAGCAATATGTCAAATGCCAGTTTATCATAAAAATGATTGGTTACCTCCAAAAAAAGCACAGTTTGAAGATATCGAGGTTAATGTCCCTAATAATTATGATAAAGTATTAACTAGAACCTATGGAAATTACATGCAATTGCCTCCTGAAGAATCAAGATGGCGTCCAGCACCTGACGAAATTGATTTTGGAGAATATTAAACATTATTGATTACAATGAAAACTAAAAAAGAGAGAATATTTTATTACGATTTTCTAAGAGCATTTGCAATTATTGCAGTTATTATTTGTCATGTAGATATCTTCTTCGGTCCATTAACTACTACAACACAAATTATTGGCCAAATGACATTTCATGATATTGGAAGAATTGGTGTGCCCATATTTCTCATGATAAGTGGAGCACTTATATTGAATCGGGAGTATCCTAGTTTAAAGTTTTTCTTAAAAAAAAGATTCGTTCGCATTATTTATCCGTTTATTTTTTGGATTGTACTCATTTTAGGTCAAATTGCATATTACGGAGGTAATCAAACTTATCTTTGGAAGGTATTTATTGGAGACCCATCAATTACTTGGTATTTTTGGGCTTTAATTGGAATTTACTTATTCATGCCTATTCTTAATTCATTTGTGAAAGAATATGGTGAGGAAGCAGTAAAATACTTTTTAGCTATTTGGTTTGCACTTATAGTCTTACAAACATTCCATATCCAATTATGGGACAATCTTAATTTAAGTTACTTTGCAGGTTATGTTGGATATCCTATTTTAGGTTATTATCTAGCGAATAAAGAATTTAAAATGAATGACAAAAAAGTTTGCATTTCTGGATTAATCATCCTTTTAATTTCACTAGCTTGCTTCGTATATCTAAATTACATTGGAAGCCCAGCAATTGATTCTATTTACCAAAATGTACCAATAGTATTCATGGGATTAGGTTTATTCTTATTTATTCAATATGCAGATAAACTAAACAGATTTAAATCAATTAAAAATAATTTCATTGGAAAAGCAATTATATCATTAAGTGTGTGTAGTTATGGAATGTACTTTTCACATGTTATTGTGACTAAATTCTTATCTTATTATAATCCACAGTCTAATTTGATGTTTCCGGTGATGTTTATTCTTATTGTTTTCCTATCATGGTTATTACCATATATATTAAGCAAAATCCCATATTTAAAAATATTCAGTGGAGCATAATACGAATTAATGTCTATGATTAAATTTTCTATAAAATTTTTTAATCTTTTTATTATTATACAATAATGAATACAAATCAGAAACAATAATAGCAAGTGTGAAATGTCTTTTTAAGATTAAATTATTTAAAAAGTCCAGCTCTTTTTTCTGAAAATTTACTTCTTGGTCTAATGATATTTCAAAATCATAAATTTTTGAGATATTTTCTTTCTTATCTTTCCTACTTAAATTTGAAAATATCAATAATATAGCACTCATATTACTAAACAGAATCCTCTCTTTTGTGAAAGGAACATCTTTAAGCAAATCCATTACATTTTTGAAACCTTCAAAGAAATAATTGAATTTTTTCAAGTTATGATCATGTATAACTGAATTTTGACTTTCAAACACATTATATATATATAATTTATCATTAGGAAGTAAGGTTACTTTTTTTGAATTAATCAAAGCCTTAAAATAAAAATAAGTATCCTCAGCTAAAGTATCTTCTGGAAAAGAAATATCATTTTCCACTATTAACTCTTTGTTAAAAATTTTACCCCATGGTGCAACATGATTATAACTAAGCCTAATAAAATTCATCTGATTTAATAAAGGATTGATATTAATTATATCAGAGTTATCCTCACAGTTATGGAGGATATTCACTTTCATTTTTTCACCATCTAAATTCCAAAAATGAGCACACATTACAAAATCAGAATTTTCACTAATTATAGTATCATACAATTTTTCACATGCATTTGGTAAATACTCATCATCAGCATCTAAAAACATTAAATATGGTGCTTTTGCATATTTAATCCCAGTAGATCTTGGTTTTCCCGGAAGTCCTGAATTTTCACTTAAAAACACTCCAATAATATTATCATGTTCATTAGCATATTTTCGGATAATTTCTTGAGATTTATCATTGGAATTATCATCAACTAAAATTAATTCAATATTCTCAAACCCAATAGTCTGATTGATAATTGAATTTATTGCTGAATCCAAAGATTCCTGAGCATTATAAACCGGCACAATCATACTAATTTTATAATCCATATCCACACCTCATATCTATTTAAACATAGCTTCCGCAAGCACAATATCAAAAGGGCGAGTTATTTTAAAATTATTTTGATTACCTTTGAATAATTTAACTTCTACATCCCTTAAGTGAAAAAGGACCATAGCTTCATCCAATTTAGCTATTTCCTCATCAGATAAATCTTCATAAATTTCTAGAAATTTATCAATATTAAATGACTGTGGGGTTTGTGCATGACATAAATATTTTCGTAATGGAACATCAGTTAATTTTCCATCCTCTTTTGATTCAAATATAACATCAGTTGCAGGTATTACTGCACTAGCTGCACCTACTTCAATTGCATATTTAATACTGTCTTCAATTAACTTTTCAGATACAAATATCCTTGATGCATCATGAGTTACTAAAATTGAGTCATTTTCACAATTCTGATTTTTCATATAATTAATAGAATTTAAAATAGTATCATTTCGAGTTTCACCACCCTCAATAACAACAATCCTATCATAATTAAGAAAATATTCATCCATTAAACTCTCTGTTTTATCAATATATTCTTTTGGAGAGGATACAATAATTTTATCTAAATCATCAACATTTAAGAATGTCTCAACAGAATGAATCAAAATTGGCTTATTATTAATATCAACAAACTGTTTAGGTTTTCCTTGATTTAATCTAGATCCTATACCTCCTGCTAACAATGCTGCACATATCATAAAAACACCACACTACAATTTATCCCAAAACCTCTTAAAAGCATCTTCAGGATTAACTCTATCAATAATTACATCATAGGCAAAATCAACCGTTGCAGATTCAATATTATATTTTCTACATAAATCTTTCATTATTACAATTGTATTTTTTCCTTCAAAAAGAATCCCAGATGCTTGCTCATCAATTATAATTTTTTGACCATATAAAACACCTAAAGTATGATTTCTGCTTACAGTTAATGTTGAAGCCGTGATAATATCACCAAATCCACAATAATCATCAACAGTGTCTCGTTCACCACCAAATTTTTCTATTAAATCCTTTGTTTCATTATATGTTTTTGTAAATACAGAAAAACGTGCATTTTCATTTACTTTCATTCCTTGACAAATTCCTTGGGATATCGCAATTACATTTTTAATTACACCACAATATTCCACACCAATAACATCATCAGTTGTGGAAACTTTGAATTTAGGAGTTTCAAGAGCTTTTTTAACTTTTTTAAGATATTGTTTGTTACTACATGCAATTGATGCTGAAGAAAAAGTTCTCTCAACCATTTCAGCAGCAATATTCGGTCCAGACAATACACAAGCAGGTCTTCCAGTTTCTTCCATGATGACTTCACTCATCCTTTTTTGAGTTCCTTTTTCAAGACCTTTAGCAGTATTTACTAAAACACAATCCGCAGAAATAATATCTTTCAAATCACGAACAATTTTCCTTATTGTTGAAGAGGGTAATGTTAAAAAAATAATATCTGCATCTTTTAAATTATCTAAATCGTTAATAGCTATAATATTATCTTCTAAGCGAATATTTGGAAAATACTCTTTATTAAAATGAGTATTATTTATATGATTTGATACTTCTTCTCGCCTTGCATATAATAAAACCTTTTGAGCATTTTCACAGACGGTTTGAGCAATTGCAGTTCCCATAGCTCCTGCACCAACAACACCGATATTTGAAAACATGAATAAATATTTAATTTCTTCTAATATAAAAAATTAATACTTACCAAAATCAAGAGCATCTAAATCTTCATAATTCAATCGATAAATCTCAATACGTTATAAATTAGCAAATAATATAAACAGATTAAAACAAAATATAAAACATTATAAATTAATAAAGGTAATATAAAATGTCAAAACCAGTTGTTGCAATAACAAGACCTAAAGATAGGGCAAAAAAGGCTTGTGATATTGTAGAAAAATTAGGTGGAAAAGCTATTTTAGCACCAACACTTGATTTGAAGCCTGTAAATAGCGAATCTTTAAAAGATTTAGTAAAAAGAAAAGATGAACTTGATTGGATTATATTCACATCACCAACAACTATTGTTTCATTAAATAAGTTTTATCCAGATTTCTTGAAAAGTCTGACATGCAAATTAGCAGTCATTGGAAATAAAACAGGAAAACTTGCCGAAGAGAATGGTTTGAAAGTTGATTTAGTTCCAGAAGAGTTTACTGCTGAAGGTTTAATTGAAGAGTTTAAAAGACGTGGAATTACAAATAAAGTAATTGGAATTCCAAGAACAGTTTCTGCAAGACCAATTTTACCAGAAGAATTAGAAAAACTAGGAAATGAAGTTATTTTAGCTGAAGCATATAAATCATTATTTCCTATGGATAAAGATGCAGTTAAGGAATTAATTTCTAAAATTGAAAATAAAGAAATTGATGCTATTACATTTACAAGTCCATTAACTGTAGAAAATTTCTTTAAAATAGCTGAAGACGAAGAAAAAACAGCCAAATTATTATCTGATAATTTATTAACTGTTTGTATTGGACCAATTACTGCAAAAGTTTTGCAAAAATATGATATTACCTACATTTATCCTGACACTTACACAATTCCCGATATGATGGAATTATTATTTAAAAAATGGAGAGAGTTAAATGGATGATAAAATAAGTATTATTTTACCGATTTTTAATGTTGGTGACCACTTAAGAGGTGGAATTGACTCACTTATTAATCAGACTATAGGAAATGAAAATTTAGAAATTATCATGGTTAACGATTGTTCAACAGATGGATCTGATAAAATCATAGATGAATATGCTGAAAAATATGATTGTTGTATTGCAATTCATCATGAAAAAAATAGTGGCGCAGCATATACTCCACGTAATACTGGTATTGATGCTTGTACTGGGGATTACATAATGTTTCTAGACCCTGATGACAGATACACACCATCTGCATGTGAAAAATTATACCATGCAGCTAAACAAAACAATGCAGATGTTGCATTTGCCCGTTTTAGAAGAATATTTGAATATGGAAACAAAGTTCAAAAATCATTTTCACCTTATTTAGATAGTTTGGAAACAACATATCCTGATGAAAATTTTGAGACTGCAAACTTCTTAGATGTTCCTGATTTCATTTGGGATAATTTTGTTGAAAGATTCCTTTATGGTAAAACATTAGAAGTAACTTATCCAAGAGATGGTCCAATTGACACAATACATATTGATAATATCGAACAGGAACCTGACTTATTGAAAATGGCTCCTGCAGTATGGAGTAAAATCTATAAACGAGAATTAATCATGGATAATAATTTAAGATTTCAACCATTCGTTTCAGGAGATGATATGGCATTTTCACTCGAAGCTCTCCTAAAAGCAAAAGGAATTGTATTCTTGAACAATTTCATGTGTTATGATTACTACATTAGAGACTTACCTGATGATAAATCCATTACTAATAATGTTAATGTTAGACTGCTAGATGAATTAATGGAATCATACATTTACTGCAGACAATGTACTGAAGAATTTTCAGAAGAAATTCAAACTGTATCAATAAATCCACATTTACTTCATTGGACTAATTCATGGAAAAACTCTTCATTTACAAAAGAAGAAAACAAATTATTGCTTAGTAAAGTGAATAAACTTAAAAGCATCCACCATACTAATTTTAAAACTAAAATGTTATTAGGCTCAATTTCAAAAGCAATCGAATCTAAAATTCAAATTCAAAAGGAGTAAAATAATGCTAGATTATAAATATGTAATTGTAGGTGCTGGACTTTCAGGTTTGACAATTGCTGAAAGGATTGCAAATGAACTGGATGAAAAAGTATTAATCATTGAAAAACGTGACCACATTGGTGGTAATGTTTATGATTTCTACAAAGAAAACATCCTAATTCAGAAATACGGTCCTCACATTTATCATACAAGTGATGAAAAGGTTCATAAATATTTATCCCAATTTACAAAATGGACCAACTATGTGCACAGGGTTCTAAGCAATGTTGACGGTAAACTTGTCCCAATGCCAATCTGTATAGATACATTAAATAAATTATATGATTTGGATTTAGATGAAAATTCAATGAAAGAATGGATTGACGAACATAAAGATGACATTGATGAGATAAAGTCTTCTGAAGATGTTGTCCTAAAGAATGCTGGCCGTGATATATACAATAAATTATTCAAAAATTACACTGAAAAACAATGGGGAACATCAGCGGCTAACTTAAGCCCAACAGTAATTTCAAGAATTCCATTTAGATTTAATCATGACGACAGATACTTTAGCGACACTTATCAAGGAATGCCAGAAGACGGATTTACTAAAATGTGTGAAAACATGGTAAAATCCGATAACATTCACATTGAACTTAATTCAGACTATAAAGATTGTATTGATGAAATTAATTACGAAAAATTAATTTACACAGGTCCAATCGATTACTTTTACGATTATAAATATGGAGAATTATTATACAGGTGCTTGAACTTTGTATATGAAATCTTGGATGAAGATTCATATCAGGAAGTTGGTGTTGTTAACTATCCAAATCACCCATATTTTACAAGAATAACTGAATTTAAAAAATTGACTCAACAGAAAATTAATGGAAAAACCGCCATTATGAGAGAATACCCTGGATTTAATGGTGAAAAATGTTATCCATATCCAACCCAAGAATATTTAGATAAATTCAAATTATATGAGACAGAAATGGAAAAAGAAGAAAATGTAATCTTTGCAGGTAGACTTGCTAAATACAAATATTATAATATGGATTTAGTTGTCAAAGATGCATTGGAAATTTTCGAAAATGAAATTAAATAGGTGTTAAATATGATTACTGTTTGGCCACAATATTTGAATAAAAATTTGACTCTTAACGAAGGTCGAAAAATTAGTTTAGAAGATGCAGTAAAAGATCCAACTATAAATGACATAGAAAGAGCTTTAAAAAGATTAGGACTTAAATACGAACTTGAAAAAAATAAAGCATTTCCTGGAAAATGGTACGAAAAATCTGGAAGAGCTCTCGTTGAATGGGATAAAACCAAATTAGAATTAATAAGAGAAATTAGCTTAAAAATTAAAGAAATGAGAAACTGATTACAATGCAAATACCACAATTAATGCACGAACAGTACTGTCAAGCAAAAGAACTTATCGAAAATGCCTCAGATATTAAAGTTTATTCACATATTGACTGTGATGGTATCTGTTCAGGTGCAATCTTATCAACCATACTAGATAGACAAAATAAGGAACATGAAATCGAATTTGTGAATTTAGATGTTCTAGATGATATTGAACTTACACACGAACTTACAATCTTTTCAGATTTAGGGTCTGGCCAAAAGATAGATACAAAAGCCAAAAAGAATCAGAAAATACTTATCCTAGACCACCACCCTCCATTAAGAGACTTGAATTACAAAAACGATAAGAAATATACTTATTTGGAAATTAACCCAAACCACCATGGCATTGACGGATCATACGATGTTTGCGGTGGAGGATTATGTTATTTCCTTGCAAAAGAATTCGGATATGATGATTTAAGTTGGATTGGTGTTCTATCCGCAATTGGAGACATGCAAAACTCAAAGACAGGGCATTTTGAAGGATTAAATGAAATTATCCAACAGGATGCGATTGATGGAGGATACTTAGAATTGGTAAAAGACGACATTAACATCTATGGAAGAAATACTCGTCCATTATTTGTCGCTCTTTCTTACTTTAGTGATGTCAAACTTCCAATTACTAATAACACTAATGAAACCATGGCGATTCTAGAGGAGTTAGGTATTGATGAAAAGCATAATAGAAAAACTCTAAACGAGCTGACAAATGAAGAGAAAGGTAAACTTTTCCAACATTTAATGTCAATGCTTACACAAGCAGTTCCTCCAAAATATATTCAATATTTACCTCGGTTAATATTAGGTGATTCATATACTTTCTTAAAAGAAGAAAACGATAGTATTTTAAGAGATGGATCTGAATTTTCAACAGCAATGAATGCATGTGGAAGAAATCATGAAGAGAAGATAGCTATGGAAGTTTTAAAAGGAGATAGGTTTGTTGCACTCGATGAACTTGAAATAGTAAGCAAAACCCATAGAACCAATCTTGCCAAAGGAATCAGTAGTGTTGCAGAAAGTGATAACACAAACATCATAGAACTAGAAAACTTGCAGTACTTTGATGGGACAGGAATTGCACCCGAAATTGTTGGAACAATTACTGGAATGATTCTAGGATACTGCAATTGGAAAAAACCAATTATAGGATTTACACAAACAGATAACGATTGGCTTAAAGTATCCCTTAGATGTTCAAAGTTACTTTCATATGATGGAATTCACTTTGGAAATATTATACGTGAAATTTCAGGTGAAGTTGGAGGATCAGGTGGAGGCCATTCAGTTGCTTGCGGAGCATATATTCCAATTGATAAAAAAGATGAATTTTTAGAAAAATTTAATCATGAATTAGATGGAAAATTAACAAAATAAATATGCACTTAATTCAATAATTATAACCATCACACATTACATTAAGAGTAAATAAATTTTTAAATAGCTTTCAATATCCACCAAATGACAATAAACAATTACTTCACACAAATAAGTAAAGAAAATACAATATAAATAATATAAAATTAAATATATAAATTAATCAATTTCAATTGAGGGATGAATTATGATGAAAGCATTTAAAAAAAGAGGTGCACTAACTCATTTTCAGATTTTAAGTGAAATCTCAAAACAAGATCCTCACCTCAAACAAAAAGATTTGGCTAATAAATTAGGAATCACAATCCAAGCTGTTTCCGAAAACATTAAAACATTAATAGAAGAAGAGTACATTACTTCTAAAGATGGTAGATCTCCTTATAAAATAACTCAAAAAGGTATTGAAAAAGTTAAAAAGGATGCAATCAGTCTTAGAAAATATTCTGATTCTGTTTTAGAAACTATGAACCATTTCAAAACTATCTGGCCAGCCATTGCAAAAGAAAATCTTAAAAAAGATGACATGGTAGGTCTTTTTATGGAAAATGGTGTGTTATATGCTCATAAAAAAGAAGAAAATGCAACAGGGATTGTTATAAATGATACTGAAAAGGGAATGGATGCTGCATTATCAAACCTTACAGGAATTATTGATGTAAGTATTGGTGATGTAACAATAATCAATGTTCCAACCATTAATGATGGAGGATCCAATGCTTCTGATTTAGAGTTGATTAAAAAAGTTTATGAGAATGGAACAAACAGCGGCAAACCAATTGATAAAGTTGCATGTTCAGGTACTGTTGCACGTGCGATTATCAATAAATTGAATTTACCACTTGACATAGAGTATGCTGCCCCAAATGCTACAGCAAATGCTGCACGCAAAGGCTTGAATGTCCTCGCTATTTGTGTTGGTGACATGAGCAAGTCTTTTACCCGTGAGCTTGAATCTGAAAAAATAAAATATAATATTATTGATGGTAAAAAGTAACTAATCTTCCCTTACCATCTTTAATAAACCCGCAGCCAACAGTTGCGCATCTATTTTCTTACTTGTGTTATCCTTGATTGAATCAATATAGCAATCATCCAATTGTCCACGTTCAATGATATTAATAGCTTTATTTAAAATTAATTTATTTTTGATTTTTTCAACATCTTTATATGAAGGAATCTCCTTTTCTGTAATTTTAGTATTGTTTGCCTTTCTAATAGCTGCAAATCTTCTGGTTTCATCCCTACATACTAAAGTAAAAGCATAACCAAGCTTACCTGCCCTTGCAGTCCTTCCAATTCTATGAATATAATTTTCAGGATTTTGTGGAACATCATAGTTAATAATAACATCCAAGTTGTCAACATCCAATCCACGTGCTGCCACATCAGTTGCAACTAGTATATTAATATTTCCATTTCTAAACTTGTTCATCACTTTATCCCTCATCTTCTGAGTCATATCCCCATGAAGACTGTCAACAGAATATCCTCTTTTCATTAAGTGCTTTGCAACATAATCAACACTTTTCTTGGTATTACAGAATATCAACGCAAGTTCAACATCATATACATCAAGCAACTTGGTCATGTCATCAAATTTGTATTTTGCATTACATTTGAAGGAATATTGAGTTATTTTTGGAGTATTTTTCTTGTTTGCTTTAACCTTGATAAATTTAGGATTATTTTGATATTTTTTAGCTATTTTTTTAATTTCACCAGGAATTGTAGCTGAAAATAACAATGTTTGTCTGTTTTTAGGAGTGTTTTTCAAGATAAATTCCATATCATCTATAAAACCCATATTTAACATTTCATCAGCTTCATCTAAAACAACACTTTCAATACCATTTAAATCTAGGTTACCTCTATTAATATGATCAATTACACGGCCAGGAGTTCCAACAACAATATGGACTCCTTTTTTCAATACTCTTGATTGCTTTCCAATTGGTTGACCACCATAAACAGATAATATTTTGAGTTTTTTAAAGTTAGATGCAACTTTTGAAATCTCATTTGCCACCTGTATACATAATTCCCTTGTTGGGCATAAAACAATAGCTTGAGGAGATTTATCCTCAATGAAAATCTTTTCAATGATTGGTATTGCAAATGCAACCGTTTTGCCAGATCCTGTTTGAGCCTGACCTATTACATCACAGCCATTTAAGGTTACTGGAATAGATTTCTCTTGAATGGGTGTTGGTTTACTAAATCCCATTTCATTCATTGATTTTTTAATTTTATCGGAAATATTTAACTCATTAAAATTCATTACATTAATATTTAGTGAAATAACTATTTATATTAATCTAGATTGAACGGTTTTTTGTGGAAAATCAGACATAAATTCAAATATTTCCCAAGTATTATTCAAAATTCCATGTTTTTTAGTTTTATTCAAAAAATGACTCATCAATTCATCATTGTTTGGACTTGGAAGAGAATAACTATCTCCAAATTCTCGGACATATTTCTCTTTAAGGCCCGGAAAATGTTGGTCCAATTTTTTATAAAAATATCCTCGGTTGCCCTCTCTTAAAGTCAAACCTATCTCAAAACACACTATTCCAGAAACCCCTGCATCAATACATGAATCTAAAATTGAATCAATATTTTCATATGTATCATTAATATAAGGTAAAATTGGACATAACCAAACAACAGTTTGAATATCTTCCTCTTGAAATCTTTTTAAAACTTCTATTCTTTTAGATGTAGTGCAGACATTAGGCTCTAATATTTTGCACAATTCATCATCTGCAGTTGTTAAAGTCATCTGGACAACTACCTTTGACTTTTCATTGATTTTCTTAAGCAAATCTAAATCCCTTAAAATCAAATCAGATTTAGTAATGCATGAAAATCCAAATCCATATTTATAAATTAATTCCAAGGATTTCCTAATATATTTAAGATTCTTTTCAAGAGGAATATATGGATCAGTCATTGCTCCAGTTCCAATCATGGTTTTATGCCTTTTGATAAGTTCTTTTTTTAATAATAATAGTGCATTTTCCTTGACCTCAATATCTTCAAAGTCATGATTCATATTATAAACATTACTACGGGAATCACAGTATATGCAACCATGACTACAACCCCTATAAATATTCATTCTATTTTTTGATGACAGTATGCTTTTTGTATTAGTATAGTGCATGAATATAATTTTGGCTTTGAAAGATAAATAATTATACTTCAAAAAATATATAGTAAAATATGCTAGAAAAAAACATTATTGAATATTCAAAGGAATATGAAATCAAAGACCATCCTAACATAAAAGGACTTCAAATAATCGAAGGTAAAAATAATTTCCCAATTAGCTGGTTAAATAAACAAGGATATTGTGAATATCAACTATATCTCGAACACATAAAAAATATAAAAACCCAATCAACACCCGAAATGACACATGGAATCTCAATTCATAAACAACTTGAAGACATATTCAAAAAAGACGCCATACCAACAACATTTGAAGAAGCAATTGAATCCTCAAAAATTGAAGCATCAATGTCAAGAGAATGCTTTGTGGTGTCTCCTAACTATGGAATCAGAGGATTTATCGATGAAATTTGGATGAAACCTAATGAAATTGTTATAATTGATGACAAACCTGGAAGAACACCTTATAACTCAACAATGAATCAAGTAAGAGCATATTGCCTTGCATATAAAGATATGACCAATGATAAAAGAATCATTAAAGCAGCACTTAGAGAGCGAGGAACAGACAATCTCTTCTGGACTGAAATATTTACTCCAAATATTGAAAAAGAAATCAAATTCACAATTAACAGAATCCATGGTTTGTTTGATGGGACAAAACCATTTATACCAACAAAAAATCCTAGAAAATGCCACTCCTGCAGGTTCAAACATGATTGTGAATATGCACAATAAAATTAAATGAATAAAAAAACTATTTAATAATCTTATTAATCATTTTTTAATTACAATAACTTCAATTACAACATTAACCATGACCTACAAATCATTAGAACATATATATTTCATACTCATGAATATGAAAAAACATGATTCTTTAAAATGTAAAGTTGATTTATATAAAAAAATAAGTATTGAGCTTATCTAAGCTCATCAACAACAACAGTTTTTGAAATAGTATTAAAAAATCTGTCTTTTTTTAAGATTTTACCAATAGCCCAGTCAAAAATTATTGGAATCCAATAAATTTTAGTTAGATTGCGCACAATAGCTTGACTCCAAGAGATATTTGCCCCATTTTGGGACATTACTTGTAAATACATTAATGATTTACCAACACTAGCACCAACAAGTTTTTCACATAACACAAAGTAAACCATGATTAAAACTGGAACCACATATATAAAATATTGGTATATTGGATTATTAACACCCAATACCAGTGATAATAAATAAGATAAAATCCACATAAATGCTGAAACTACAAAGAAATCCGCAAAATATGCAACAATTCTTTTTGAAAAGACACTTACCATTTTATCACCTTAACAGACTCTAGGAACTGGATCAGCAATTGGTGCTTCAAGTATTCTTTCACCACCAATAGGAGTATTGACTACAACATAATCTCCTTCGATAACTTCACCAATTATAGCTGCATTTTCACCATATTTTTCACTTTTAATAGCTTCAAGAATCTCTTCTGCCTTATCGGCTTTAACACCCATAACAACTTTACCTTCATTTGCTACTTCCAATGGATCAATTCCTAACATCTCAGATACTGCATGAACTTCTTCCTTAATTGGAATTGCTTCTTGTTCAAGAACAACACCCACACCAGATTTTGATGCCATTTCATTAATAGCATTTGCAAATCCTCCACGAGTTGGATCTTTCATAGCAGTAACTCCTCCAATATCCAAAGCTTTTTTAATAATATTCCACATTGGAGCAACATCAGATTTTAAGTCAGTCTCAAATCCAAATCCTTCCCTAAAAGACATTAAACTCATTCCATGGTCACCTAAACTACCCGTTATAATAATTTTATCCCCAACTTCTAAAGTTGAATCACGAATAACTTCACCTTTTTTAGCTATTCCAAGACCAGTTGTAACCATTACAATACCATCAAGTTTATCTTGAGGCATTACTTTAGTATCACCAGTAATTACAGCAACATCTACCTCTTCACAAGCTTCATTTAATGATTTAATGATTCTATTTAAATCTTCAATTGGAAATCCTTCTTGCATGATTATTGCATTTGAAATAGCTAACGGACGAGCACCCATTACTGAAACATCATTAATTGTTCCAGCAGCTGAAATCCTACCAATATCTCCTCCAGGGAAGAATAATGGATCAATAGTGTGACCATCGGTTGTTAAAACAAGCTCATAATCATCTCCAATTGGTATTGATGCACCATCATCTAATGCATCTAAACTAATACCACCATTAACGCTTTTCTTAGTGATATTATCTAAAATTGTGCTAGCTATTAAATTAGCCATTACTTCTCCGCCAGCACCATGATTCATATTAATTTTATCTTGTGACATTTTATCTCCTAATTAAAAATAATTAATGAAATAATATTTGTAAAAACAAGTATATTAATATAATTAAAAAAAATAAAAAAAAAGAGAAAATTAAAGAAAAAAATCTTTAAATTAAAATTCCGTTAATAACACCATCTTGACCAGGTCTAGATGTTACTTTAGCATTACCTTCAGCGGTTTCTACAATTGCACCTTTGGTAATGATGTTCCTTCTTACGTAGTTAGGGTTTGCAGAGTTTTCTACTACGTTAAGGATATCTAAAACTTTGGTTTTACCATCAGCATCAGTAACATTGATTTTATTACCAGTAGCTAACCTAAGTTTTTCATTTCCACCACGGGTTCTAATTTTTCTTAATTTTTTTTCATCTAACCTAGTTTCTGCTGGGTCTCTTCCTAATTCAGATTTCCTTTTTCCACGGTTTGCAACATTTCTTGCACCGGAAGGACTCCTTGTTGATTTTCCTTGAGAAATTGCCATTATTTCACCTA
>NZ_JBNMGD010000084.1:0-2565 GCF_050872065.1 Methanobrevibacter sp. | reverse complement strand
TGGTGTTGATTTAATAATTAAAGGAAATAAACCAAATGAAAGCATATCTAAAAAAATAGTAATAACAGCTATTTTAGAATGTATTACTAATACTGTTTAACATGCTAAGGGAACTCATGTTTTAGTTAATATTAAAGAAGATAATGAAATAATTGAAATAAATATTACAAATAATGGGAATCCGCCTCAAAAAGAAATAATAGAATGTGGAGGATTATCATCTTTAAGATCACTTGTCGAACAAGAAAAAGGAGAAATGTATATTCAAAGTTTACCAATTTTTAAATTAGTTATATTATTAAAGAAGCCTTTCGGTAAGAAGTAAAGATATATTTTACTGAAAAGTTGCGTTTTTAAAATTACGTCTAGAAAACGTTAAAAATTGTTCTTTGAAAAACTATTAGATTATGACTATTTAGGTTGATAAAGCTTATTTTGAGAGACGAGACTATAAATTAATCTGAGAACCTTTCTAGCAGTAAGTACACGAGCGCGAGGATAAGCGTGAGTTGTGACCTCAGATTTCTTTTTATCAAAATATTCTTTATATGATGGTATGTTTGAAATGATATTTTGTGTTGCTTCGATTAAGTAATATCTTAAATATGAATTTCCGTTTTTTTGCATCGGAGTGTCGGAAGCATCAAAATTTCCAGACTGTGTTTTTTTCCAAGTTAAACCTGCAAAATTAGCTAAAGCATCATCACTATTAAAATCACTAATTGAGCCTATTTCTGAAAGTATGCCTGAAGCATAAACCGGTCCAATTCCTGGTATAGAAATAAGTGAATTATATTCATTTTGATTATCTAAGCCTTTAATTAATAAACCGATTTGTTCTTCGACATCCTTAATTTGCTTTTCATAGGTTCTAATTAAACAAAAACTCGAAGCAATACATGCGTTAATTGGCTCATACATTATTTTATCTAGCCTATATGAAGCTCGGGCTGCAGATTGTAGTTTACTAGCAATCGCAAGTGGATCACCAATTTTATTTTTCGAGTACTTTCTTAAAGATGTTGCAAGCTTTTCCACTGGGGTGCTTGCAATTGTCTCTGGCGAAAAATAATTTGTTAGTATTTCAATAGCTGATGTTGAAAAACTATCTGAAAAAGTTCTAAAATCGTGTGATTTGTTATTAAATTCACTAAATTTTATGAAAATGTTATTTAAAACATACATCTTTTCTTGACATAGTAGGTCAATTAAATGCTTTCTATATCTTGTTAATCTTTGTAGTGCTAAACGCTGCTTTCCGCGGAATGGTTTTAGCATTTTAGTCCTTCCACATCTAGCAAAATCAGCGAGCATAAACGAATCAGAAGGATCCGATTTAGTCATGTCTATATAACTTTTTGAGTAATTTTTTGTCATTTTTGGGTTAACAACAAATACTGTTGTACCAACGGCATTTAGTAATTCTGATGATGACAAAAATAACCCAATATGAAATGAATATACTCCTGTTGATTCTAATACAATTTGGATAGAGTCAAATGAGTTATTCTTCTGAATCTCAACGATTTTACTTTGTAGGTTTTGAGATTCATCATTGTTGTTCTTAAAAGAACCTGAAAATAGTTTTTTTCCTTCAAAAGAAAGACAGCAAACTACATTAGAATCCTTTGAAACATCAATACCAACATACAAAGTTGTCAATGGGTTTGGCATATTAAACCTCTCTTTCACGATTAATTCTTGGTCCTAGCCGTGAAGGATGAAACAATCTCGCGTATTAGCACCTCTATCACATTAATAGTCTCAATAACGTGGTCTCGTGCAGCTTTCGAGTCAAAGTCTATTCAATCACGCAGGGTTGCTGGCTTCGTAAGCATCTTAAATGCAAGGGGCATAAGCACATTCCAAGTAAAATTCGTAATTTAATTTTATCACTAGGAGCCAAGAAAACTAACAGTTGTTTCAGTAGGGCTGTTAGGTATAAAACTTCAAATGATCAAATTGCTGTTTTATACATTTACTACTATACGAGGGGGGCATAATAATGAACAATAAATGTTTGTTAATAATAGGATTAGTACTTTCTACATTATCAATTAGTGGATGCTCAAATAATAATTATCAAAATGTTGATTATTTGGATGAAATAACTTTTTCAAAAAATCGATTAAAAAATGCAGATTTTAGTTTTAATTTTTCTTTCGGAGAAAAAAAGAAACAAACAATAAGAAAATATGAATCTTCTAGCAAAGAAACAAATAATCAATACGAACTCACTACTGATATGTTTGGATTATATGATGAAGAGACTAATTTATTCGATATTAATGTAAATTATCTTGATTCAATGAGAAATCAAGCCATTAATATTGTTGATAACTGTATTAATAATATTACCGTTTTAAATAAAGCAGTTCGAAATGATTTTAATGATAATTTTATCGATGTTTTAACTTTTGATGGCAATAATGATATAGTCCATGTCTATTCTAAAAAGGAAGATCATAATTTTGATATAGAACTTTATTATGATGATTATGGTAGAGAAGTCGTTAAAATGATTGATGTTTCACCAAATTATGGAAATATTATCGAGTATATTCC
>NZ_JBNMGD010000085.1:0-2455 GCF_050872065.1 Methanobrevibacter sp. | reverse complement strand
ATCTATATAAATTATTATATTGTTAATCTATAATTTTATGGTGTTTAAATGAGTGAGGATATTAAAAAAACCATTAATGAATTACATATTTATGAAAAGAAACTTTTAAAAGAACTAGAAGCAAATGTAAATGCAACTCCAGAAGAAATAGCTGAAAAAACTGGTATGGATATTAAATCAGTTATGAGTGCAGCCGGGTCTCTTGCTTCAAAAGATATTATTAAAGTGGAAAAAGACGTTGAAGAAGAAGTTTCTTTATCTGATGTGGGATTGGAATTTGCTAAAAATAAACTTCCAGAACGTAGAATTCTTGATGTTCTAGCTGAGAAAAAAGAAATACACATGAAGGATTTAGCCAGTGTTTCTGGTCTTAATAAAAAAGAATCTAATATTGCAATTGGTTGGTTGCGCCGTAAAAATTGGGCTCAAATCGACAAAGGTGTTGTTAAAGTAACTGATGGTGGGGTTGCGTTTAAAGATAAGTTAGGTGATGATGAAGAATTACTTAATATTTTAACCGAAACTAAAAATCTCATCAAGGAAAAATTAACTGGCGATTTGATTGATGGATTTAAAAAATTGAATGATAGAAAAAACATTTTAAATATCAAAAAGAATACCTCACATTCTTTTAAGGTTTTGGGTAAAGGTCAAGAAATACTCAAACAAGGTTTCACCATTCAGGAACAAGCTACTCAATTAACACATCAACAATTAAAAGATGGGGAATGGAAAAACTTACAATATCGTCCTTATGACATTAATGCTGAAGCACCTGTTGTTTTTGCAGGTAAAAAACATCCGTTAAGAGTTACTATTGACGAAATTAGGGAAATCTTTTTGAATATGGGATTTTCTGAAGATAAGGGGGAATATGTGGAATCAGCATTTTGGAACTTTGATTCTCTTTTCCAGCCACAAGATCATGCAGCTCGTGAAATGCAAGATACTTTCTATTTAAAAAATCCATTAACTTGTGACTTGCCAGATATGGATTTGGTAAAGCTCACAGCTGAAACTCATGAAAATGGTGCAGATACAGGTTCAATTGGTTGGCAATACGATTGGAGTGAAGATATCGCACGTCAAAGCGTTTTAAGAACTCACACAACTGGAATATCTACAAAACATTTGTTTGAACATGAGCCACCAATCAAAATGTTTTCTGTCGGAAGAGTATTTAGAAGAGAAACTTTCGATTATAAACACTTACCTGAATTCCACCAAGTCGAAGGACTTGTATGCGATGAAGGAATCAGTTTCCAAAATCTCCTAGGAACTTTAAAAGAATTTTATAAAAAATTAGGTTTTGAAGTAAGATTCAGACCTGCTTACTTCCCTTACACATATTTATCCACTGAAACTGAAATTTATTTGGAAGAAAAAGAAAGCTGGATTGAGCTTGGTGGAGCTGGAATGTTTAGACCTGAAGTTCTAAAACCTTTAGGAATTAATCAGCCTGCTTTAGCATTCGGTTTAGGTATTGAAAGACTTGCAATGATTAGATATGATGTGGAAGATATCCGTATGCTTTACAAAAGTGATATTAAATGGCTTCGTGAATTGCCTATTGATAAGGGAATTGAATTATAATGTCAATTAAACTGGTTTCTTGGAACGTTAATGGGATTAGAGCAGTTTCAAAAAAAGAAGAGTTTTGGAACTGGTTTGATAATACTGATGCAGATATTATTAATTTCCAGGAAGTAAGATCCACACAAGAACAAATCCCTAAAAAATTAGTTGATATTGAAGGATTTCACAAATCATTTAATGAAGCTGAAAAGAAAGGGTACAGTGGTGTTGGGACTTATTCTAAAATTGAACCTATTGATGTTGTTAAAGGTTTAGGTGTCAAGGAGCTTGATAGCGAAGGAAGAGTCTTAAGAATGGAATATTCTGACTTTTTCTTATATAACATCTATTTTCCAAACAGTGGTATGGGAGCTAAAAGACTAGATTTTAAAGTTGATTTTTGTAATGCATTACTCAATCAAATTGTTGATTTGAAAAATGATGGTGAAAATGTTATTGTTACTGGGGATTATAACATTGCTCACAATCCAATTGATGTTTATAATCCTAAAAATTGTGAAGGAAAATCTGGATATTTGCCTGAGGAGCGCTCTTGGTTAGATGAACTTGAAAATGCAGGTTTTATTGATACATTTAGAATGTTTGATAAAGGAGAAAATAACTTTACTTGGTGGAGTTATAGAACACGTGCTCGTGAGAGAAATGCTGGATGGAGACTTGATTATTTCTATGTAAATGAAGAAATAAGCGACAAGGTAAAATCAGCTAAAATTTTAAGTGATGTTTTTGGTTCTGACCATTGTCCTGTGACTTTGGAACTTGATTTTTAAAAAATTATTAATTGGTGATTATAATATTGTATTTACATCACCAATATTATCAATAATTGTAATATCTAATTTATTTTCTTTTATAAATT
>NZ_JBNMGD010000022.1:0-23159 GCF_050872065.1 Methanobrevibacter sp. | reverse complement strand
TATTTACTATGTTTTTTGATTTAAATATTAAAGGAAGTAGTTTAGAAAATAATATTAAATTAGCTAAAGAAGCTTCTTTTTATGGTTGGAATCATATTAATTTTTCATATAATACAAATAACTTCCCAGATGCATTAGATTTTAAAGAAGAGTTAAATAATTCATTGGAAGATATCATAGACTTTGATTATACTTTAGAAATTAAATCATCAAACATCAATGATATTAGGAAGTCTGTTAATAAATTTAGAAGTAAATCTTCATGTATTTCTGTTGTTGGCGGTGATTTGAAAGTCAATAGATCAACATTAGAAAATATAAAGATAGATGTTTTGTCAAGGCCTTATTTTAGAAGATATGATTGTGGTCTAAATCATGTACTTGCAAAGGAGGCTGTAAAAAATAATGTAGCTATTGAGTTATGTTTTAAAGATGTATTGAAAAGCTATTTGTCTCATAGGTCAAAAGTTCTTTCTAATTTTAAGGATATTTACGTATTATATAGGAAATTTGGATTTCCTTTAATCTTATCTTCAAGAGCAGAATCTATATTTGATATTAGAACTACTAATGATTTTATTGCTTTTTTTAGACAAACTGGTTTAACCGATGCAGAGATTAATAAATCTTTTAAAACAGCAAGTAATATTTTAAAATACAATCAAAATAGGAAAGATTTAATTTTAAAAGGTGTTAGGAGGGTTAGTGATGAAGCTTAAGGTATTACCACCTACACTCAGGAAAAACAATAGGTATCTTACGGTTGATGTTAAAGTTAATTCTAGAATTACTAAAGATGAATTAGTTACAATAATTTGGGATGCATGCACTCGTTTTCAAGGAGAACTTAACACTGCTAATTTTAATTTATGGGTTATGAAATTCTTTGAAATAGAAAATAATGATTATTATAGGTATAGATCAATTATTAGATGTCAAAGAGATTATGTTGATGAAGTAAGGTCTTCTTTTGCTTTAGCTAATAAATATAATGGGAATAGGATTGCAATTACTACTATTGGATTATCAGGTACTATAAAAGCATCTGAAAAATACATTTAGTTACTTTTTGTTATTTTAAAATAGAAAAATATATAAATAATTTATTAATATAAATATCAAATGGATTTATGGAAAAAAGAATAAAAATATTTTAATTATCTACAAATTTGGAAATTAAAATGAGAATTTACCTTTTCATGGAGATTTGGTTTTATTTTTTTATGTAGTTGAACTTTAAAATTTATAAAATATTTATTAAAGATGTGAGGTATAAAAATGCAACCTTTACAAAATGCTGGATATGATAGAGCTATTACTGTATTTAGCCCAGATGGAAGACTTTTCCAAGTAGAATATGCAAGAGAAGCTGTCAAAAGAGGAACTACATCTATAGGTGTAAAATGTTCTGAAGGTATTGTTTTAGCTGTTGATAAGAGAACTACTTCTAATTTAGTTGAAGCATCATCTATTGAAAAAATATTCAAAATTGATGAGCATATTGGAGCAGCTACTTCAGGTCTTGTTGCTGATGCAAGAGCTTTAGTTGAAAGAGCAAGAGTTGAAGCACAAATAAATAAAATAACCTATAGTGAACCTATTCGTGTGACTAGTTTATCTAAAAAACTATGTGACATGTTACAATTATACACTCAAAACGGTGGAGTAAGACCATTTGGTTCTGCTTTAATCATTGGTGGAGTATATGATGGTAAATGTAAATTATTCGAAACTGATCCAAGTGGAGCATTAATTGAATACAAAGCTACTGCTATTGGTTCAGGTAGATCTGCAGCTATGGAAATCTTTGAAGAAAAATACGAAGATGACTTAACATTAGATGGAGCTATTGAATTAGCATTAACTGCTATTAATGAAGCTACCGAACATGACACTACATCTAATAATGTAGAAATAGCTGTTATCAAAGCTGATGATGATAAATACGTTAAACTTTCTCAAGATGAAGTACAAAAATACATTGATGAAATAATTGTTGAAGAAGAGGAAGAAAGCGTAGAAGAATCTGATGATTCCGAAGAAGAAAATGAAGAATAATTATTTTTTTAATAATTAGTTAGGGGGATACTTTAATGGTAAATATTGATGAAGCTATTATCGCTAAATATGAGTACTGTGGTGAACACTTTGAGATATTAGTTGACCCTGATTTAGCAGCTGATTTTAGAAATCCTGATGGTCCAGATGTTGCCATTGAAGACCTTTTAGCTGTTGAAGAAGTTTTCAAAGACTCCAAAAAAGGAGATAAAGCTTCTGACGAAGCTATGAATAAAATATTTGAAACTACGGATCCTATCGAAGTTTCTAAAATTATACTTGAAAAAGGAACTGTGCAATTAACTGCTGAGCAAAAAAGGAGAATGCAAGAAGATAAAAGGAAATTAGTTATTAGTAAAATAGCTAAGGAAGCAGTTAATCCTCAAAATGGTTTACCTCATCCTGTTCAAAGAATTGAGAATGCATGTGATGAGGCTAGAGTTAAATTTGATCCTTTCACTTCTGTTGACCAGCAAGTACAAACAGCCCTAAAAGCTATAAAACCACTTATTCCAATTAGATTTGAAAAAGTTAAAGTTGCTGTTAGGTTGCCAGGAGCTTCTGCTGGAAGTGCTTATTCTGTTATTCATGGATTTGGTGAAATTATTAATGAAGAATGGCAACAAGATGGCTCATGGATTGGTATTATTGAAATGCCTGGTGGTCTTCAAGATAAGTTTTCTGCAAAAATGGCTGAAATTTCTAGTGGAGATGCAGAAACTAAAACTATTAAATAATTTATGTTTATGGGATTATTATGATATATGTGGAGAATAAAGATTTAGTTATTCCTGGTCAGATATTATCTGATGATGAATACTATTCTGGAAGAGGTACCTTTAAAGAGAATGGTAAAGTTTGTTCTTCTTTAATGGGGCTTGTTTCTTTGAGGAATAAAAAACTTAGGGTTATTCCTCTTAAAAGTAAATATGTTCCTAAAAAAGGAGATGTTGTAATTGGTAAAATTAGTGATGTTAGATTCTCAATGTGGAATGTTGACATTAACTCACCTTATTCTGGAATTTTACCTGCTTTTGAAGTGTTTGGTCGTGAAAAGAAAGAACTCAATAAGGTTTATGATATTGGGGATGTTCTATTTTTAAGAGTTGTTGATGTTGATGAAATCAAAAAGGCAAAACTCGGTTTAAAAGGAAGAGGAATGGGTAAATTCAAGGGAGGAATTATAGTAGATATTGCTCCAACCAAAGTTCCTAGATTGATTGGTAAAAAAGGTTCCATGATTAACATGATTAAAGATAAAACTAATTGTAAAATCGTTGTTGGTCAAAATGGTCTTGTCTGGGTAAAAGGTGATAAGGACATGGAACAGCTTACCAAAAATATAATTAATTTAATTGAAGCTGAAGCTCATACTTCTGGTCTGACCAATAAAATTAAAAACAAATTATATTTAGCTATCGATGGAGAGTTACCTCCTGAAGATACAGAAGTTGAAGAAGAACAGGAATTTGTTTTGGAAAAACCTAAACTTCAAGATTTTAAAGAAGAATTAGAACGCGAAGAACGTGAAGCAGAAGAAAAAAAAGAAAAAGGAGATAAACCTAATATTGCTGAAGTTATCGAAGAATTAAAAAGGAAGAATAAAAGTAAAAAAGATAGTGGATTGTCATATGATGATAAATCAAAAAATTACTTTATATTAAATGATAAATAATTCTTCGCAGATTAAGAGGTTGATATGATGTCAGAGTTTATTAGAAAGGACGGTAGGAAATATAATGAATTACGTCCTATTAAAATTGAAGCAGGTGTACTTGAACGTGCAGATGGTTCAGCTTACTTGGAATTTGGTGGGAATAAAATTCTAGTAGCTGTTTATGGTCCTAGAGAATCATATATTAGAAGATTGCTTAAGCCAAATACTGGTGTAATTAGATGTAGATATAATATGGCTCCATTCTCAGTAGATGACAGAAAAAGACCAGGACCGGATAGAAGATCATCTGAAATTTCTAAAATTACAGCTGATGCATTAAGGCCAGCTTTAATGTTAGAAAATTATCCTCGCTCAATGATTGATATTTATATAGAAGTAATAGAAGCTGAAGGTGGAACTCGTTGTGCTGGAATTACAGCTGCTTCTGTTGCACTTGTTGATGCAGGAATTCCTATGAAAGATATTGTCGTAGGATGTGCTGCTGGTAAAGTTGATGATGAAGTGGTACTTGATTTATCTGAATATGAAGATAAAGAAGGTCAAGCAGATGTCCCAATTGCTATAATGCCAAGAACTGGGGAAATTACTTTATTACAAAGTGATGGTGACTTAACTGAAGAAGAATTCCAAAAAGCTATTGATTTAGCTATGGAAGGTTGTCTTAAAGTTAGTGAACTTCAAAAAGAAGCTTTAATGAAAAAGTATTCTACTGAATAGTGAGGGATAATATGGATATAGTACCAGAAATTACAAGACAAAGTATTGCTAATCTTATCAAAAATGACAAAAGAGAAGATGGTAGGAATTTAACTGAATATAGGGACATCACTATTGAAACTGATGTTATCTCTAAGGCTGAAGGTTCCGCTCGTGTAAAACTTGGTAAAACTCAAGTCATTGTCGGTATTAAACCACAACTTGGAGCTCCATTCCCAGATACTCCAGATTTAGGAGTTTTAATGACTAATTGTGAAATGTTACCAATGGCAGATCCTAGTTTTGAACCAGGTCCACCTAGTGAAGATTCCATTGAACTTGCACGTGTAGTTGATAGGGGTATTCGTGAAAGCCAATTAATTGACTTAGATAAGTTATGTGTTGAAGAAGGAAAAAATGTTTGGATGTTATTTGTAGATTTGCATATTATTGATAACTGTGGAAATCTCTTTGATGCATGTGAATTAGCAGTTATGGCTGCTTTGAAATCCACTAAATTACCTGTTGCAACTGTCGTTGATGATGAAGTGGTCATTAGTGAAGATGAAACTTTCGATTTACCAATTAACAATGAATTAGCATTATGTACTTTTGTTAAAATTGCTGATAAGATGGTGATTGATCCAACTTTGGATGAAGAAAGAGTTGCAAGTGCTCGTTTAAATGTTGGTGTTACTAAAGATGGTCGTATTTGTTCAATGCAAAAAGGCGGCGATGAACCTTTATCTAAAGATGAAATTTTCTATTGTGTAAATACTGCAATAGGAAAAGTTAAAGAATTAGTTGAAAATCTTTAGATATCCTCTGGACGATTAAGATTTTTAAATTCTTTTTTTTCTATTTTTTTATTATCAATTAAAATAAATTTTGTATCTATTTTTTCTATTAATCCTTTAATGTGTAGTGTGTCTTCATTTACTAATTTTTCAATTTCAGGAATAATATCTTTTTTATAGATGGAATGTAGAGGCTCTGATGTTTTTAATTTATTGTTATCATTATGATAAGGAACAATAGCTTGGTAATTCTCATCTATCTGTGAAAAAATAGTTTTAATGTATTCTACTGAAACATATGGACTATCGCATGGTAATATTAAAGCATAATCGCTTGTTATTTCCATAAGTCCAGTCATAATTCCAGGTAATGGACCTTTGTTTTTAATTTTATCTTCTAAAAATGTGATGGGGTAAGTGTATTCTTTTGGATTGATAAATTTATTATATTTGTCAATCCTTGTTTGGTCGTTTAAAACAATTATTGCTTCATCAATGTGATTATTTAAAGTAGAAAGTATGTGTTTTATCATAGGCTTATTTTGAATAATCATAGAGCCTTTGTCTTGACCCATTCTTCTACTTTGCCCTCCACATAAAATGATGCAAGATTTAATATTTTCATTGTTTTTAATTGAATTACTCATATTAAATCTCCCATTATCTATTCTGTTACATATACGCTTGCATCTTCATCAAATGGATTAGTACGTATCATCAATGCAATCATATACGGGTGATATTTATTAAGGTATCTTAAATAATAGACCCATTCATGTACTAGAGTATTGTATACTCTGTCCATATCAATATTCAAATGATTAAAATCAGCATCATTTACTAAAGCTAAATCTTTCCTGTGTTCTAATTCTTCATCTAAGTGGAGAATAGCATTGATTAATTTAGTAAATTCCTCTTTTTCAAGTAAATTAGGATTGTTTATTAAATTAATAATAAATTCTCTTTTATTTACAAGTAATTCTCTTAAGTTCTCTAAAAATTCCCGCCTATTTTCCGGTGCAACATCTGCTGTAAAATCAACTGGGGAATTTTTAAGTTCTTGGAGTTTATTTTCATAATCTTCATCCTCCCAATCTTTAATGGATTTTAAGCTATTAGTATTTGCTTTGTATTTGTTAGCAGTACTTAATTGAGTTATTAAATCATTACCCAATTCAGAAAAGAAAGTACTCATGAGCATATCTAATTTTTCAAGCATAGCTTCTTTTTCTTTTCTTTCGATTATGTCTTCAAGTAAGAATGCTACAACAAGAATGTCTACAGGAATAAATCCTAAATGGGTCCAAACATATGAAATAATATGTTCTCCATCTCCCAGTACAAGATAATTTGATCCATAAATAATGATTATTAAAATAACCATTAAAATTGAAAATTTAATCTTCCATTTTTTATGTTCTTCCATTTTATAATCTCCATATATTTTTTTATCTTTTAGTAGCAGTAATAACAGCTATTGGATTTTCACTAATCATCAAAACGCCACGGTCAAGGATTCTTCCATTAGAAACATTAATTTCCATTATTTTCGGATTATATCCTAAATCTTTTAGTTTATTGATTGCTTCAATTTTTGTATCAACTAAAATAGCTGTAATAATAATTCTACCTTTTGAATTTAAGTTTTCATGAATGATATCTATGATGTCTTCAAGCTGTCTGCCACTGCCCCCAACAATGACAATATCAATATCCTTAATATTTTTCAATGCTTTTGAGCCATCATCATTAATTAATGTAACATTATCACCAAGGCCAAATTTTTTAAGGTTTTTTGAAGTCACTTCAATTGCTTCAGGGTTTGTATCAATAGATATTACCTCACGTGCCCTTTGAGAAAATTCGCAAGTAATTCCACCGGTTCCACATCCACAATCAATAACTTTATCTTTGGAGGTAACTCCAGATTTATATAAAATAATTGCTCTAATGGCTTCTTTTGTAGGTCCAGGCACATCGCAGGATTTAATGAAATCATTATCGTTTAACATTTATTCCCACCTTTTAAATAAATTATTTTCAATTTTTAATGAGTCTAAAATCTTTCCAACAATAAAATCAATCTGATCATCAATTGTTTTTGGGTTTGAGTAAAACCCGGGCATTGCAGGTAAAATTGTAGCTCCTTCTTGTGATAATGTTAGCATGTTTTGTAAATGAATGCTTCTAAGTGGAGTTTCGCGTGGAACAATAATAGTTGGTCTTTTTTCTTTTAGACTAACATCTGCCACTCTTGTTATTGTGTTTGCCCCATATCCATTAGCTATTGATGATAATGTTTTCATTGTACATGGGACTATAACTAGGCCATTGGTCTTAAATGACCCACTATTTATAGAAGCAGTTAAATCATGGAAATCATAGTAGTTGTCTGCTAAGTTTATTACATCTTCAACTGTGTAATCTGTTTCTGATTCGATGACAACTTTACTTAAGTCACTCATTACCAGTGCACTTTCAATATTTAATTTTTTAAGAGCTTCAAGAAGTCGTATTCCATATATTACTCCACTTGCTCCTGTAATTCCAACAACTATCATATTTTTTCCTCTATATTAATTTGATTTGATCATAATGAATTCCGTAGTATTTTTCCCTGTCAAGTTCAGGTAGTTCTAAGTAGTTTTCTAATTTGAATTTTTCGAACTTGGATCTTTCATTATTGTCTACGTAAAGGCTTATATCTGGTATATTAAATCTAGCTTTACTTAATGCAGCAATAATATTTGATATTTTTGTTAATGGGTATAATTTTCCATCTACATTAACCTGTGTTTGCATTTCATCAAAGCGAGGATATTCAGCAATATTTATAAATACGTAATCTTTATCAAGATTATAATCTTCAGCAATTTCCTCTTCAGCTTTTCTCAATTTTTTTGATTTAATCTTATACATTTTTTCAGGGAATTTAAAATTATCCAGTCTTATGGTTTTCACTCTTTTCATTAGATGTCTTGTATCCAATCTATTCATGATGTCATTTGCAAATTCATTGTCGCAATGTCTAAATACGCTAATCATTTCAGTGTCGTCATATTTGTAAATATCATTTTCATTGATTATTTTTTCATCAATAATTTTTTTCAATGCTCTTCTAAACATTGAATTGACAATTCTGGTGGTATGGTGTTGGTAAACACTAGGATACATAAAATATCTAGAAACGAGAGCTCCTTCAGCTGCTTGAACTCCTTTAATATCTAATACTAATCCATTTTCTAGTTTTAAGTTTGATATGAGTCTTTCATAATCTATAATACCATATGCTACGCCAGTATTGTGTGAGTCTCTTAAAAGATAATCCATCCTGTCAACATCTAGTTCGCTTGAAACGATTGGGCCAAGATGTCCTTTTCCATTAACGATATCTACAATTTCGTTAACGTCAAATTTTTCTTCCAGTAAATCTCTCATGGATGTCTTAGTGACAACAAATTTAGTTAATTCCTCATGGGGGACAGATAAAACACCCTCAGATACATGTGAAAATGGGCCATGACCAATATCATGCAATAGTGCTGAGGCTCTGATTAATTCTATTTTATCTTTTTCCAATTCAAGCTCTTCTGCAAGTTTTGAACCTAAATTCATTGTTCCAATTGAATGTTCAAATCGAGTATGTGTTGCCCCAGGATAAATTAAACTGATCAAACCTAATTGTTTAATTCTTCTTAGACGTTGGAATTGTGGCATATCCATAATTTTTACTTCAAAATCGTTTAAGTTAATGTCACCATAGATACTATCTCTGATAAATTTTTTCTTTTCGTTCATTTTATCAGCCTCTTAATCTTCGTAGGTTTCAATCCATTCTTTATCGGTAGCATTCAAATTGGTTATATTGTAGTTAGTATTATCTGTAGTGTTATTTGTAGTGTTTGTAAGATTTATTTCAATTTTTGGAATTATAGTTGGAACTTTATTAATGTAGTTCGGTTCAAATGAATCATTTTTAATAGGAATTAATTTGTATGAATCAGGTGAATCATCTATTGTTAGATTAGCAAAGGCAGAACTAATACCAAATGCAAGAAGTGCAATAACTAAGAACACTATTAATTTTGCTTTAACTGAATCTTTCATAATAACACTTTTATTTAATTTTATTTAGTATTTTGTTTATACTAGTATTATCTTTTTAAAAAGATTATATTTAATATTTTCTTAAAATATTACTTTTTAAACTTATGATTCCCTTAATTTTGAATGAAAATATATTATTTCCAAGGATTGTGCTTTTTTTAGCATTTTTAATCAATTGTAATTTTTTATGTATTGATGTTTCAGATTGTAAAAGTTTATATATGATGGAGTCTAATATTATTATGCCGGAATAATACTTCCGACAGTTAACTTCCGATATTTGGAATAGATGAAAATATTGGATAATTTTTATAATTTAATTTAAGAGATTTGATATAAATGGTTATGTTTAGTGCAGGTGACACTGCATGGGTTCTTGTTTGTACAGTTCTTGTACTTTTAATGAGTATTCCAGCAGTAGCATTTTTTTATGGAGGATTAAGTAAAAGGAAAAACGTTTTGAATACCATTTTTTTAACTTTTATTGCATTTTCAATAATTAGTGTAATATGGGTTATTTTTGGTTATCAGTTTGCATTTGGAGCAGATATTGGGGGATTTATTGGTTCACCAACTAATTTCTTCTTACAAGGAATTGGTCTTGATGATTTAAGTGGATCTATTCCAACATTATTATTTGTCATGTTCCAATGTGCATTTGCAGGATTAACATGTGCAATCATGTCTGGAGCTTTAGTTGGAAGAATGAAAACAAAAGCTTGGGTCATTTTTACTATATTATGGATATGTCTTGTTTATGTCCCTATTGCCCATTGGGTATGGGGAGGAGGATGGTTAATGCAGATGGGTGCTCTTGACTTTGCAGGAGGTGCAGTTGTTCATATTAACTCAGGTATTTCAGCATTAGCTGTCGCATTAGTATTAGGAAAAAGGAAAAACACTTCATTAATTCCACATAATTTAGGATATGCTGTTTTAGGTGCAGCATTACTATGGTTTGGATGGATGGGATTCAATGGAGGATCCGGTTTAGCTGCAAATGGACTTGCGGCAAACGCAATTATTGTATCTAATGTTGCAGCAGCAATGGGTCTTATTGTCTGGACAATGATTGATACATATCTTGTTGGAAAACCAACAGTTTTAGGTGCAATCTCCGGTGCAGTTGCAGGACTTGTTGCTATTACTCCTGCAGCAGGATTTGTTGATGTTTATGGTGCATTAATTATTGGTGCAGTAGCTCCATTGGTATCTTACTTTGCAGTATATTACTTAAAACCAAAACTTGGTTACGACGATGCATTAGATGTATGGGGAATACATGGTATGTCTGGTGTTTGGGGAGCAATTGCAACTGGTATCTTTGCAGTACCTGCAGTAAATGGAGTAGCAGGTTTAATTGCTGGAAATGCTAATCAAGTTGTAATACAATTAATAAGTGTAGTAGCTACTATCGTTTATGCATTTACAGTAAGTTTTATCCTTGCTAAAGTGTTAGATAAAGCAATGGGAGGAATTAGAGTCGATGAAAGTGATGAAATTGGTGGATTGGACACTAATCTTCACAAAGAATCTGCATATAACTTCAATTCATAAGGTGATTTAAATGAAACGTATTATTGCAATTATAAGACCTGAAAAATTTGAAGATGTGAAAAGAGGATTAATTGAAGTGGGTTGTGAAGGAATGACTGTTTCTGAGGTAAAAGGAAGAGGAAGTCAGCAAGGTGTCAAAGAATCTTACAGGGGTTCAAACTTTTGTATTGATTTGATTCCAAAAACCCGTATTGAAATTGTTGTCAATGATGATAGATTGGATTTAATCGTTGATAAAATTGTTAAAGGAGCATATACCGGAAACATTGGTGATGGTAAAATTTTCATACAATCCGTTGAAAATGTAATTAGAATTAGAACACAAGAACAGGGGGACGAAGCAGTGTAGTTCCCTAAATAAACTAAATGTATTTATCTACTTCCTAGGAAATAATTTTTTTAAATTATTTCCTTTTTTTTAAAATTAATAAACACTAATTTTTGTCAGAAAATCAGCAATGTTGTTGACATAACATTATTAGGTGGAACTTATTTTATTCAATTCTTTTGAATCATTGATCCATTATGTCCAAATCCATATTAAGTAATGCTTTCATGGTTTCAATATCAATTTGTCCAGGAGCAGTCACATCAGTTCCAGCAGCAAAAGTAATTGGAGAATTAAATTTTGAAGCCATAACTCTAGTATAACTTCCTAAATCGCCCATAGAAATAGCAATTGTATCTTTACAATGGGAAAGAATAGCTAAAATTGTTAAAGTATCGTCAAGATTCTGAGGCATAAATGCAACTTTAGCAATATCTCCTAATGCCTGTTCTTTTTCAACGATATATGTTATTTCACTTAGTTTTGGTGTTTTTTCAAAATCGTGGTAAGAGACAATTGTTGTAATGTCGGTGTCATGAATTTTGTTAATGTACTCATCGTTGCTTTGAAGTTCGATATCTACATAGTCAACTAAATCGCAGCATTCATATAATATATTGAATCTTTCTTCTTCTGTACCTTTAAAAAATCCACCTTCGGAGGTTATTCTATTTGTAGCAATCATTGGAAAATTAATTTCTTCGATTGTCTTTTTTATTTCATTAATATTTGGATTTTCTAGAGCATCTATTCTAAATTCTAAAATATCTGCCCCTTTTTTAATACAATCATTAGCTACTTCAATTACCTTTTTACAATTCTCTTGAAAAATAGGAATTGCGATTTTTGTTTGAGAATACATTATATTATATATTAGTTTATTCTTATTAATTAATTTTTTTTAAAATGTTGAATATATTTATTAGATTTATTTTATAACATCCTCTTTCAATTGAATATTTTGTAATATAACAATGTTTATATATTCATGTTTGATATATATAAATATAATTTGATAAAACACGGAAAAAATTAATTTTTAATGCTGGAGATATAAGGGAATATAATGTTAAATTTGATAAAAGTACCTATTCTATCATGATTACTAAAAATAATGATGGAGAATGGTTTACTCCAAGCACTATCACTTATGATGTTGAAGAATACAATGGATTTTTAAAAGAAACATCTATGAACTTAGATATCATTACTCCAGTAAATAATTTCCAAGATTATGCTTTTGTTTATTCAAAAGTATTTATTCCAGAATTAGACATAACTACTCATAATGATATTATTGGATTAAGTTATGGAGATTCTTATAAATATTTAAAAAATGATGTTTTTCCTATTTTTAAAGAAGTTTACCAGACACATGAAACAAAAACCTTACACATGTATTTTGAAGATAATGATGGTTATGTAAAATACTTATTTTTCGAAATTGTTTTTGATAATAATAATTTATTAATATTTATTAACAACAGTACTGATCCATTACTTAGATCTCAGCAGGAAATTACCTCAGAATCTCATGAACCTGATAAGTTTTATGTATATGTTAAAGATACCAATAACAATGACTATTTCTGGGGGTCTCCTATATATAGTCTATTGGAAATGTAAAAACAACCAGATGATTTTAAAAGAGATATTATCTATGATTTAATTGTTCCAGAGGATAAAGAATTATATGAATTTTTATTGGATAGTAATGCAATGGATGGAGATAATATCCTCCATATTAAGACAGAAAAAGGCACAAATAAAACTTTAAAAATTATTGCAAAACACTTGCACAATAATGGTGCTTTGTCACATATTGTTGTGTATATATGATATTACTAATGAGGATATTGAGAAAAAAGATAATCTTCTATCAAATAGACTATTAACAAAAATTCAAAATTAGGATTTGCTACATTAATTAAAAAAACAAACGGAGAATATGTTGTAACTAATACATTTTATGATATACTACATAGTCCTAAAAAAGATATTCATGAATTGTTTAAAGATTTTAAAAATAATATCTTAAATAAGGACGACCTGATAATGGTTCAAAAATTTGAATTAAATGAAATAAACTATTTTGAAAAAGTAATTGAATATAAATCCCCATTTTATCATAAAACACAACAGTTATTCCTATATCTAGAAACCTATGAAGATACTACTAATAAAATTTCATTTATAAATATTAAAGATGTAACTGATGAATATGAAAAGGAAAATGAGTTAAAAGTATTACTTAACGACCAGAAAGTTTTAATTAAAGAGGTTCATCATAGAGTTAAGAATAATCTGCAAATTATTTTAAGTTTACTTAATTTGGAATTAAGATTCCATGATGGTGATTATGAATGGATTTTAAATAAAACAAGAAATAGAATTTCAACAATGGCTACAATACATCAACAAGTTTATGATTCTTCAGATTCAGCTCATGTGGATGCTTTAAAATGTACAGAAGTATGTTTGCAAAAATTATTCGGATCAGACAATTCAAATATCAAGTTCCATTTGGATGTTGAATCTCATGAGTTGAGTATGGATAAGGCAATACCATTCAGTTTAATTTTAAATGAGTTAGCAATGAATTCAATTAATTTTGCTTTTAAAGAAAATGAAGAAGGCAATTTTTATGTGAAATTCGGAGTATATGATGATATGTATGAATTAGATATTTGGGATGATGGTGTAGGACTTCCTGAAGGTACAGATATTAAAAATCCGAAAACATTAGGTTTCACAATTATTAAAAGTCTTATTAGTCAGTTAGATGGTGAATATAATGAGTTACCATTGTCCAAAGGTTTTGGTATTAAAATAATATTCAAGAATGTTATTTAATTTAGTTTATTCAATAAATTCAACTAGTTTTAATTCAAGTATTTTTTCTAAAAAATGGAAGCTGAAAAATAATACTTAAATAAATTAAATAACAAATAATATACCAATAAAATTTAATATTTTATTTATTTTAAAAATCAATTATTTAAGGTGTTAATTTGAAAATTACAGCTATAGGTGCAGATATATCTAGTAATGATGTATCTTGTAGTACTATGCTAGTAGAAACTATTGAAAAAAACCTTCATAAAGTTAAAGAATTAGGTGCAAGAGATGTTGTTTTAAGTAACGTCACTGGTGATGATGTTGTTGTAAGTGCATTTGTTGAAGATGATTTACTTGAAATTATAAATGAAGGAATTGTCAATGTTTTAAAAGAAAGTGCAGAGAATTTAGGAGATTTATCTGGAATTTCATCAACTCCTGAAGGTGCTGGTGAAGGAATTTCTTATGCTGAAGCAAATATTAGGCAAGATAGATATCCTGATGCTATTGTTTTAGGTTTTGATACTTATGGTGGAGAACCATTTGTTGCAGATGTTGCTAATTCAGCAATTGATGCTGCAAAAGGAATGAAAAATTTAACTGATGTATCTGATTATATTGAACCTAAACTAAGAAAAATACCTGGTGTAGGTTATGTTTCACCGGAAACTGATGATCCGGTTGTTGTGGCTACAGTTGAAAATATAGAATCCGTTGGTGTAATAGCTAGTGCAATGATTGGAGCCGCACTTGGAAATAAAAATGTTTATTTAGTTAAAAGAGGAACAAATTGTAACGTATTGCCGGGTAGCGTAATATTTTCAGCTACTGCAGTTATGAATGGAAATATAATTGATTTGGCTGTTCCGTTTGAAAATAAAACTAGAATATTAAGATAGGAGCTATTAATTATGATTTTATTAAATGAAGATACAAAATGTTTAGTTCAAGGAATAACTGGTAAACAAGGTTCATTCCATACAGAACAAATGTTAAATTACAATACGAATATTGTTGCGGGAATTACTCCAGGAAAAGGCGGACAAATGTTTTTAGACCAAGTTCCAATTTTTAATTCAATAGAAGAAGCAAAAGAAAAAACTGACATTAATGCTTCAATTATTTTTGTTCCAGCAAAATTCGCAAAAGATGCAGCATTTGAAGCAATAAGATATTTAGATTTAGTTGTTATAATATCAGAACATATTCCTGTTCATGATAGTATGAAAATCATGGCATATGCAAAACAAATGGGAACAACTGTAATTGGTCCGAATACTCCAGGAATTATTTCCCCGGGTGTTGGTAAATTAGGTATTATGCCTACTCATATTTTCAAAAAAGGTAATGTGGGTTTAATCTCAAGAAGTGGTACCTTAACATATGAAATTGCTAGTGAACTCACTAATGCAGGAATAGGTCAAAGTACTGCAGTGGGTATTGGTGGAGATCCAGTAACTGGAGATAATTATGTTGATATCCTAAAAAGATTTGAGGAAGATGATAACACTGATGCTGTTGTTTTAATTGGTGAAATTGGAGGGACTGCAGAAGAAAGGGCTGGAAAATTCATTACAGAAGAAATGACAAAACCAGTTGTATCTTACATAGCTGGAAGAACTGCACCACCAGGTAAAAGAATGGGACATGCAGGAGCTATTATTCAGGGAAATTCTGGAACTGTAGAAAGTAAAACTAAAGCTTTGAATGAAGCTGGTGTTGAAGTAGCTGTAAAACCATCTGAAATTGTAGATTTACTTAAAAAGGTTATGTAATGTCAAATCAAGAAATTATTGATAAATTATTAAACGGTGAAATGAAACTTTATCAAGTTGATAAGGAAGTTTCAGCAAAAGAAGCGACAGATATCAGAAGAGAATTTTTAGAGCAAAAATATTCTATTAAATTGGATAATATCTCAAAATATACTCTTGATATGGAAAGGGCATCTGCTCGCAATATTGAGAATTCCATTGGAGTATTACAACTTCCTATGGGTATAGCAGGACCATTAAAAATAAATGGAGAATACTGTAATCGTGAAGTATTTGTACCACTTGCTACTTCTGAAGGAGCACTCGTAGCTTCTATTAATAGAGGTGCATCCACTATTACTGCATCAGGAGGTGCAAATGTAAGAGTAACATCTGATGTTATGACTCGTGCACCCGCAATTAAATGTAATGGGGTAAATGATGCATTAAAAATCAAACAATGGTTTATTGATAATTTTGATGAATTAAAAGCTATTGCAGAAAGTACTACTTCTCATGGTAAATTAATTAAAATTGATCCTATTTTAATAGCTGGAAGCTATGTTTATCCAAGATTTGTTTTTTCAACTGGAGACAGTATGGGAATGAATATGGTAACAATTGCTTCTGAAAAAATATTGGATAAATTAGCACAGGATACCAGTGCAACTCATATTGCATTAAGTGGTAATGTTTGTGTTGATAAAAAGCCTGCTGCCATTAATCTTATTGAAGGAAGAGGAAAAAGTGTTATTGCAGAAATATTAATACCAAAGGATATTGTTTCAAAAAAACTTAAAACTACAGCAGAGGCAATTGTTGAAGTAAATACTGCTAAAAATTTAATAGGTTCAGCAGTAGCTGGAAGTATGGGATTTAATGCACATTATGCAAACATGGTTGCAGCTATATTTTTAGCAACTGGTCAAGACCCAGCACATGTTGCTGAAGGTTCATTGGGAATTACAACAGCAGAAAGCAGAAATGGAGATTTATACTTTTCTGTTAACTTACCTGATTTACCAGTAGCTACTGTAGGTGGAGGAACAAGTCTTGAAGTTGCTCATGAAGGATTAGAAATCCTTGGTGTCGCAGGTTCTGGTAAAGCACGTGAATTTGCAGAAATTGTTGCATGTACTGTGCTTGCAGGGGAATTATCTCTTGTTGGGGCATTAGCTGCAGGACACCTTGCAAGGGCTCATCAACAACTTGGAAGAGGATAATATGGATGATTTTCTTGAGGAAGTTTATCCGGAAATTACTCTTGAAACTGATGATATTATAATGGAAATATCCATAAAAAAAGATTATTCTCAAATTAAAGATGAGGATATGAGAAAAAAAGAATTTATAAAAGATTTAAATGATTTTATAAAAGAATTTGAAGAAACACCTGAATCTTTAGATTTTATGAGATATTTCGATGATTAGTATTTGGAATCTATTTTTTCAAATACTTTTTTAATATTTACTTTTGTTTCAAAACAACCTGTTTTATCAAGTAATACTCCTTGAGGGCAGAAATCGGATAATAACATCATCATTTGATTTAAATCTTCATGGCAGGCTATACCAAGAACCGCTTTGAAGTTATTTTCTCTAACTATTTTTTTAACGAAACTTGATCCTGGAACAATATATAATTTGTATCCTTGGGGTTCAGATTTTTTCTTAATAACTCCAATACCACATAGTCCACATTCAATACAGTTCAATCCTTCTTTTTGAAGTGTTGCAGGACAGTTTTTATGTCTTAAACAATGTGGTAGGAAAATTAATGTTTTTTCAGCTGGAACAGATTTAAATTTTTCTTTATTCAATTCATCTCTAACCTTAATCGCAATATCATCAATTAAGTGTTCATCAAGTTTTAGAAATTTTGCCATAGATTTAAATGGGAAATATAGTGAATCAACAGCAAATAAGATGAATCTTGGAAATTTAATTTTGTTTTTTCTAGCTATTAAGATTCCTAAAATTAAAACTACAATAAATGATATTATTATAATAATAGCTAATAAAACTACTAATTGTCCTAAAAATGTATAAAATGAATCAATAAACATATTATCCTAAAATTTTTCTATTGTGAAATTATCAAATTCTTTATTTAATTTGATTCCTCTTTGGGTTTTTATTATTTTAAGTCCAGATAAACTGTCACATGAACATAATACATTTTGTTCAGGATGAGTTCCAGGAATAATGTTGCAATTAAGGTTAACTTCATCTCCAATGGATATAACAGTTTCTAAACGTTTAGTTGATGGGTGGTCTTTATTTAAAATTACAAGTGGGGAAGATTCTTCACGGCTGAGATATGCTTGTGATCTGATTGCTCTTTTATCTTTTTTAAAGTTAGATACAGCGATAATATCATCGGATTCTAAAAACTGAACTATTTCTTCATTATCTTGTGTTGCAATGAATAGCATTTTATCATATGCTACTTTAACAATTCCTACCATTCCGGTTTCTCCTTCAAGAAATAGTATTTCATCGTTCTTAAAATCAATGTTCATATTATCACTTAAAAATAAAAGAAGAGAGTAAATAAATTTACTCTGCAAGTTCAACATTGTCACTTTGGCAAGATGGACAAATTACTTTTTTTCCAAGACCTTTAAAGGAATTTCCACAGTTTTTACAATGGTATTTTTTTGTTTTTAATTTTTTTAAATCAATATCGGCCATTGGCCCTCCACTTGAGCACATTAAAAATCACCTTTAATATTATCTATATATAATATATTATTAATGATTTATGATTATTTTAAGATTTTTGATTTTTTGAAGAATTGTTTCATCATGTGTTAAATCATATTGCAGTTCATAGAAATACAATGCTTTATTTAAGTCTTGTTTTTTATCATATTTGTTTGAGAGATTATCTAATCTTTTTATGATAAATGGATTGACATCAATTTGTATTTTTTTACTTTCAATTAGCTCTAAACATTCTTCTAAACTTAATTCGCTATTAATTCCTTTTGATTTTATGTGTTGGAGTTTTGTATATACAATAGGATTTAGTTCATATTTTACACTATAGTTATATAATGCAGCGGCAACTTCAAAATTCATCTCTTCCATGTAATACTGCCCTAAATTTCTATAGCATCTGGCAATATCATGTGGATAATAAGCATATTTCAATGCCTGGACGGTATATATGAAAAACTTATTAAAATTCGGTGCTTTAACTTTATAAATATCAGATAGTTCTAAAAGTATTCTTGCAGATACGGGGTTGATTTTTAATGCTTTTTTAAGATATTTCTCAGCATTTTCTAAATCTTTTTTCTGTGAAAGTAAAAACCCGTATATATAATATAAGTCAAGTACTGGCTGATTATAAGGTATGTGTCTGACTGTTTTTTTAGCACCAATATATTCATTGAATATGTCTTCTTCTAATTGATTTGTAAAATAATGATATTCATTTATGGAATCATCTTCAAAGGGTGGTTGAAAATTTTTCATAAAATTATCAAGTTTATCTAATGCCTCGTTATATTTTCCATTTTCAATAATTGGAAAAATTTCTTCTAAAATATCAGTTATAGGAGTCTCATTTTCTGCAATTTCAATGAATTCCATTTTTTCTTTGTCATTTAAACAATCCCATAGCATACGGGAGAGTTCCCTGGTAATTTCTACGCTATATGGGTGGTCTTTATATTTTTCAATTAGTGAGACTAAATATTTTCTGTTTAAATCCTTATTCTCACCTAAATTTAATTTGACTTTATTTATTATTTCATTATACATTAAAACACCATATAAGTAATCTTTTTATATAACTTCTAATCCATATTATATATGTATAAAAACTTAGTTTTATATTATTTTATTTAGAAAATTTTGAAGGTGAATAAAAATGGCAAATCAACCAGTTTTTATCCTTCCTGAAGGAACTGAAAGATATTCTAAAAGAGATGCTTTAAGAATGAATATCACTGCTGCTAAAGTATTAGCAGGTATTGTAAGAACTACTTTAGGTCCTAAAGGTATGGATAAAATGTTAGTTAATTCATTAGGTGATGTAACTATAACTAATGATGGTGCAACTATTATGAGTGAAATGGATATTGCACAACCTGCAGCTAGAATGCTTGTGGAAACAGCTAAAAAACAAGAAGAAAATGTTGGAGATGGAACTACTTCTGTTGTTGTAATTGCTGGTGAATTATTAGTTAAAGCTGAAGAATTATTAGAAGAAGGAATCGCAACTTCTGTTATTGTAAAAGGATATAGGAATGCAACAAAAAAAGCTGTAGAACTTTTAAAAGATATAGCTATTGATGCTGATGATAAAGAAACTCTTAAAAAAGTAGCTGTCACTGCAATGAGTGGTAAAGGATCAGATTATGCTAAAGAACATTTAGCGGATCTTGTTGTTGATGCAGTATTAAGAATTGAAGAAGATGGTAAATCTGATATTGAGAATATTAACATTCAAAGAGTTTCCGGCGATTCTGTTGAAGATTCATTTTTAGCTGAAGGTATTGTAATTGATAAGACTCCTGTCTCTAAATCCATGCCTAAAGATATTGAAAATGCAAAAATTGCTATCATGAAATATCCTATTGAATTAAAAGATATTAACACTGATACTAAAATTGATATTACCAGTCCTGAACAATTTGAAATGTTCTTAAACAATGAAGAGCAAATGATTAAGGATTTAGTGGACAAAGTTGTTGACTCTGGTGCTGACGTATTATTCTGTCAAAAAGGTATTGATGACATGGCAGAACATTACTTGAAAAAAGCAGGAATCATGACTTTCAAAAGAGTTAAAAAATCTGACATGGAAAGAATTGCAAAAGCTACTGGTGCTAAATTAGTAACTGACATTGAAGATTTATCTGAAGACAAATTAGGTTCTGCAGGTCACATATATCTTGATAAAGTATTTGATCATGAATTAACATTCATTGAAGAATGTGAAAATCCAAAAGCTTCTTCCATTGTCCTTAGAGGCAGTACCCGTTACGTAACCGAACAAATCGCAAGAGCAATTGATGATGCTTTAGGTGTAGTTGCTGCTACAATTGAAGAAGGAAAAGTTCTCATCGGTGGAGGAGCATGTGAAGTAGATTTAATAAAAAGATTAAGAGAATATGGTGAAACCGTAAACGGAAGAGAACAATTAGCTATTTTAAAATATGCTGAAGCACTAGAAGTTATTCCTAGAACCTTAATTGAAAACGCAGGTTTAGACACCATTAACTTAATCGCTGATTTAAAAGCAGCTCATGAAGACTCTAATTTAATCGGCATTAACGTATTTACTGGTGAAGTTGTAGATATGAGGGAAGCAGGTGTTATTGAACCTTTAAGAGTAAAAATCCAAGCTTTACAATCTGCAGGTGCTGCTAGTGAAATGATTTTACGTATCGATGATATGATTGCAGCAAGAAATGCTCTTAATTCTACCGGGCCTGATGAGTCTGGTAATGATGCAAGTGGTATGCCTCCTATGCCTGGTATGGGTGGGGGAGTGCCTCCAATGATGTAAAATTAATTTATATTTTACATCTTTTATTCTCTTTTTTTATTATGGATTTTGAATAATTCTGTGTTTTTTTATAGGTTAGTATAGGAGTTATTTTGTTCTTTTGATATTTTTGTCTTTTTTGTTTATTTGGTCTTATTTTTGGATATTTCCTATTTAATTTGTTGTTTTTTATTTTAATAGGAATAAGAGTAACTATTTTTTATTATATGAGTTATAATTGTGTCTTATTTTATATAATAAGCATTGATATCAGTGTTTATAGATTTACATTGTTGGTTATCGTGAAATATTATTTGATATCTTTTAATCGTTTTATAACTTAATTTAAGTGTATTTTTACTTAATATTTAATTTTTGTAGTATTTTAAACTTATTTTTAAAAATTAAACTTATTTAAGTTGATTTAGCAAATAAAAAGCTTTATATAGGATATTTGTATATAAATATTGTTGAAGTGAGACAATAGTCTCATGGATATTTTTAAAAATTGTTATGGAGGTAAAATATTTTGAACAAACAATTATCATTGGCTTTTCTTTTTGTGCTTGTAGCAGCATTGTCTGTGAGTGCAATTTCAGCTAGTGATGTAAATGTTACAGATTCCTACATTGATAGTGTAGGGGATGACATATCAGATGTCTCAGTACCTATGGATAATACTGGTTATTCATCAGTGCTTTCTGTATCTAATGAGTCAAATGTTGATAATGAGTCATCTGAATCTGGAAACTCAAATAATTTATCAACTAACTCGGATAGTAACTCTAAAGATGATGTTTTAGATGAAAATTCTACAATAGATCCATCTAAAACTGTTAATTCAAAGGATGTTACTAAATATTATAAAGGAAGTACCAAATATACTGCAAAGTTTTTTGACAGTCATGGTAATCCTTTAGCGAACATGGATGTTACAATTTATGTAAATAAAGAGGCGTATGTTAGAACAACTGATAGTAATGGAGTTGTTTATTTAGATATTAATCGTAACCCTGGAACATATACTATTGTTGCGGAAAATCCGATTACTAAATTTAATTTAACTACGACTTTTAAGATCTTATCTACAGTTACTGCGAGTGATGTAACTAAAGTTTATGCTGATAGTAAATATTTTTATGCAACTTTTTTAACAAGTGATGGAAAAGCTTTAGCTAATACCGAAATTAAGTTTAAGATTAATGGTAAAACATACATTAAGAAAACTAATGCTGACGGTCTTGCTAGACTTTCATTGATTAACCTTAAACTTGGTACATATGAGATGATTTCTTGTAATGTTGATGGTTTAAATATAACTAACATTGTTAAAGTAGTGTCTAAAACTAGTTCCAAACTTACTACTAGTGAGTATACTTTCCTTTCAGGAGAAAGTAAAACTATTAAAGTTACATTGAATAATGGTTTAGGTGCACCTAGTGCTGGTAAACTTATTAAATTTGTAGTGAATGGTAAGACTTATACTAGTCAAACTGATGCTAATGGTGTAGCTTCACTTAAGTTACCTACTTTAAAAGCAGGTATTTACACTGTGAAATATAGCTTTGATGGTGATGAATTTTATACTGCATCTAGTGCATCTAATAAGTTGATTATCCTTCCAAGTAATACTGCGACTTTTACAGTTAAAAGTACTACTACTTTTGGTAAAGGATCAGGTACTCGTTTCTTGGTTGAGTTAAAATCTGGTAGTGTTCCTTTAGCTGGTAAAAATGTTGTTTTTACTGTTAATGGTAAGTCTTATACTAAGACTACTAATAGTGATGGATTAGCTGCTTTATCTACTGGTAGTTTAGATCTTGGTAAGTATGTTATGGCTTAT
>NZ_JBNMGD010000015.1:0-31232 GCF_050872065.1 Methanobrevibacter sp. | reverse complement strand
AACCTTTATTTATTATCTAAAACAAAAAAATAAATATTATAAATTAATTGATATGTGATGATAATATGAGAAATATTGTAGTAAAAGAATTAGACCAAACATACATTGAAGATTTGGAAATTGAAATTGTAGAAAGAAAAGGAATAGGTCATCCAGACAGTATCAGTGATGGAATTGCTCAAGCGGTATCTAATGCTTTGTGTGAAATGTATCAGAAAGAATTAGGTGAAGGATTTATTTTACACCACAACACTGATGAAGTTCAAATTACTGCTGGTGATTCTGAACCTGATTGGGAAGGCGGAATCATTAGAAAACCTATTGATATTTTATTAACTGGTAGGGGCGTTTCTGAATTTGAAAAAGATGGAAAAATTATCAAATTCCCACTTGAAAGAGTAGCAATTAAAGCTGCTAAGGACTTTTTAAAAGAAACAATTATCAACTTAGATGTTGAATTAGATACTGTTGTTGAATGTAAAATCGGTCATGGTTCCGGAGATTTAGTGAACGTATTTGATAGGACTCCTGAAGCTATTCCTAAATCAAACGATACTTCATTTGGTGTAGGTTTCGCTCCTTTATCTGAAGTTGAACAATTGGTTTTAGCGACTGAAGAATTATTGAATTCCAAAGAATTTAAAGTAGATCACCCTGCTGTTGGTCAAGATATCAAAGTAATGGGATTAAGAGAAGGGGATGAAATTACTTTAACCATCGCTTGTGCAATGGTTTCAAAATATCTTAAAAACAGAGAAGAATACATTGAAGTTCGTGAAAACTTAAAATCCATTGTTGAAGAGCTTGCACCTAAATACACATCAAGAAAAGTTAAAGTTGATGTAAACACTGGGGACAACGATGAAACTGAAGATAAATCTGGTTACTACTTGACTGTAACAGGTACTTCAGCTGAAATGGGGGATGATGGTTCTGTAGGAAGAGGAAACAGAGCAAACGGATTAATCACTCCATGCAGACCAATGTCCATGGAAGCAACTTCTGGTAAAAACCCTGTTAATCACGTTGGTAAAATTTACAATGTTTTAGCAAGTAAAATGGCTAGTGATGCTGTTAATGAAGTTGAAGGTATTAAACAAATGCACATCATGCTTTTAACTCAAATTGGTTCTCCAATTAATGAACCTACTGCATCTATTCAAGTCATCCTTGAAGATGGTATTGAATTGGAAGAAGTTGAAGACGAAATTAAAGCTGTAATTAACAGGAACTTAGATAATATTAGGGATATTACTAAATTAGTTATTGAAGGAAAAGCTAGAACTTTCTAGATTAACTATTTATCGGCATATGTCAATTATTTAATTTTAAATCTCTTTTAAAGAGATTATTTATTTTTTTATTTACACATATTAATTTTATTTTTGAGGAGTTACGATGCCAATACAAGAGGCAGAAAAATCATACAATCATGATAAAATAGAAAAGAAAGTACAGAAATTCTGGAAGCAGAATGAAACTTTCAAAAAAGTCAATGAACTTAGAGAACATGGCCCAAGATACTCATTTTTAGATGGACCACCTTATTGTAGTGGTAAAATTCACTTAGGTACCGCTTGGAACAAGGTTATTAAAGATTCATACCTTAGATTCAAATCAATGAATGGATTTAGCTTAAGAAGACAAGCTGGATGGGATATGCATGGTCTTCCTATTGAAAATAAAGTGGAACATTTAATGGGAATTCAAAGCAAACAAGAAATCGAAGAGACTATAGGAATAGCTGCTTTTGTTGATAAATGTAGGGAATTTGCAATAGAAAATAAAATAGCTATGGAACATGAATTCGACCAATTGGGTGTTTGGATGGATTGGGATGATCCATACATGACACTTGATCCTAAATATATGGAATCTTCTTGGTGGACTCTTAAAAGAGCAAATGAACAGAATTTACTTATAAATGACCAAAGGGTAATCAGCTGGTGTCCTCATTGTGGAACTGCACTTGCATCTGCTGAAATTGAATATGAGGAAAAGGTTGACCCATCTATTTATATTAAATTTCCAGTAAGGGGAGAAGAAAATACATATTTCCTTGTTTGGACAACTACTCCATGGACTTTACCAGCAAACATGGCAGTTTGTGCAAATCCGGAATTTGATTATGTTTATGTTTCAAAAGATGGCGAAACTTACATTTTAGCTGAAAATTTAATGGAAGAAGTATTAGGTAAACAGGTTAAAATTCATAGGACTAAAATTCCTGCCGAATCTGAGGATGAGGAAGATCAAATCATCGAAGAAAAGGAAATCATGTACGAGGTTATTAAAACAGTTAAAGGTGAGGAATTAATTGGAATGAGCTATGATTATATTTTAGCTGATGAAGTTCCAAAACACGCTGAATTCGATGAAATTGAACCTGTTCACACTGTTTTATCTGGAGATCATGTGGAACTTGGTGAAGGTACTGGATTAGTACATACTGCACCAGGACACGGTCCAGACGATTTTGAAGTAGGTCAAGCTAACAATATTCCTATTTTCTGTCCTGTTGGTGAAGATGGATGCTTTAGTGAAGATGCAGGAAAATATGCTTTTAAATTTACTAAAGATGAAAATTCTCAAATTATCAAAGATTTAGAGAACAAAGGATTAATGTACAGATCAGAAACCATTGAACACAGGTACGGTGTATGTTGGAGATGTAAAACTCCAATTATCTATCGTGCTACCAAACAATGGTTCTTAAAAGTAACTGACATTAAGCAAAAAATGTTGGATGAAATTGCTAATGTTGAATGGGTGCCTAAATGGGCAGGAGAAGGAAGATTCCATGATTGGGTAGATAATGCTCGTGACTGGACAATTTCAAGACAAAGATACTGGGGTATTCCAATTCCTATATGGGAATGTCCTGACTGTGGTGAACTAAAGGTAATAGGTTCTCTTGGTGAATTAAAAGAAGAATCATTAAATGAAATTAATGTTTCAGATGCTGAACTTATCCACCGGCCGTATGTTGATGAGGTTGAGGTAAAATGTGATAAATGTGGAAAGTCCATTAAAAGGATTCCTGATGTATTGGATGTATGGATTGACTCAGGAGTAGCTGGATGGGCATCACTTTACTACCCTGAGGAAAAGGAAAAATTCAATGAATGGTATCCTTATGATTTCATTACCGAAGGGCACGACCAAACTAGAGGATGGTTCTACTCACAATTGGGTGCTGGAGTAATTTCTATGGGTAAAGTTCCGTATCAAAAAGTATTGATGCATGGTTTTGTATTGGATAAAAATGAAAATAAAATGTCTAAATCATTAGGTAATGTAGTATCTCCAGAAGAAGTAATTGAAAAATACGGTGCTGATGTTTTAAGGTTCTATCTATTATGGGCTTCAAAACCATGGGATGATTTAAAATTCGTTTGGGATGAACTTTTAAACATTAATAAAATGTTTAATATTTTATGGAATGTTTATGTATTTTCAACTACTTACATGTCATTAGATGAATTCAATCCAATGGATTTAACTGAAGATGATATTATTTTAAGAGCTGAAGATAAATGGATTATTTCTAAGGCAAATACGTTAGTTAAAGAAGTAGCTGAAGATTTAGAGAATTTATTCTTCCACAAAGCAACAAGAAAAATTAATAACTTCATCTTAGAAGATTTAAGTCGCTGGTATGTAAGACTCATTCGTGGAAGGACTTGGGTTGAAAGTGATGATCCTGATAAATTAGGTGCTTACTATAGTTTATACACTGCACTTGTAAAATTAATTTCAGTATTATGTCCAATTGCTCCTCATGTATCCGAGGAGATTTATGAAAACCTTGTAAAAGGTGTTAATCCTGATGCACTTGAAAGTATTCATATGAATGATTGGGGATATGATGAAGATGCAATTGATGTGGAACTTGAAGCAAAAATGGATGTTGTTCGTGAGGTAATTGATGCATCTATCAGAGCTCGTGATGTTGCACAGTACAAACTCAGATGGCCGGTTTCAGACATTACTGTTGTATCTCAGGATGTAGATGTTTTAAATGCTATTAAAGAGTTAGAAGATATTATTAAAGACCAATCAAATACAAAGGATGTGCTTTGTGCTAGTGAATTCGAAAAATTATCCTTTAATGCTAAACCTAATCTTAAAAATTTAGGTCCAAGACTTAAAGGTGACATGGGTAAAGTAATGAAAGCATTAAAAGAATCTGACGGTAATCAAATAAAAGCTGAAATTGAAGCAAATGGAAGTATTACTATCGAAGGTCATGAGTTATCAAAAGATGATGTATTATTTGACTCAGAACTTCCAGATGATTTCGTTTCATCTGAATTTGAAGGCGGAAATGTATTTGTAAATACTAATGTTACCTTAGAAATTAAACAAGAAGCTATGGCTCGTGAATTAATAAGAAGGGTTCAGGATATGAGAAAAGATTTAGACTTGGATGTTGAAGCAAACATTAATGTTGTTGTTGAAACTTCAGATGCATTCAAAGATTTAATTGTACCACAATCTGATGTTATTTCTCATGAAGTTAGAGCTAAAAGCTTAATTATATGCACTAGTGAAGAATGTAGTAAAGATTCTAAAGATTATACTAAAGAATGGGATATCGAAGGAGAAAAAGTAATTATTTCAATTAAAAATTAAGGTGTTTAACATGACTTTAGCTGACTCTGAAATTGAATATATTGAAGGAATTCTTGGTAGGGAAATGAATGAATTAGAAGAAGGAATGCTTGATGTAATGTTTTCAGAACATTGTTCTTACAAAAGTAGCAGACCATTTTTAAGAGCTTTCCCAACTGAAGGAAAAAATATTATCTTGGGTCCCGGTGACGATGCAGGACTTGTATCCGTAACTGACAAATATGCATTGGCGGTAGGAATGGAATCTCACAACCATCCTTCTGCTATTGAACCTTATGGTGGTGCAGGTACTGGAATTGGAGGTATCCTAAGAGATATCATATCTATGGGAGCAATACCAATTGCACTTTTAGATTCACTTAGATTTGGACCATTGGAAGATGATAAATCAAGATATTTATTTGAACATGTTGTCAAAGGAATCTCTGACTATGGAAACCGTGTAGGAATTCCAACTGTTGCTGGTGAAATTGAATTTGATGAATCATTTAGGACAAATCCTCTTGTAAATGTAATGTGTGTAGGGCTTGTTGAAAAAGATAAAATCGTTCGAGCTCAAGCACCTAATATTGGGGATGTATTCCTTTTAATGGGAGGAACAACTGGTCGTGATGGAATTCATGGTGTAACATTCGCATCTGAAGAATTAACTTCTGATTCTGAAACTGAAGACAGGCCAGCTGTACAGGTAGCTGATCCATTTACTAAAAAAAGAGTTTTGGAAGCTTCACTAGAAATTTTGGAAAAAATAAATGTTAGTGGTGTAAAGGATTTAGGTGGTGGAGGTCTCACCTGTTGTATATCTGAACTTGTGGATTCCTCAAATAATGGTGCATTAGTGGATTTACGTTCTATTCCATTAAGGGAAACTGGTATGACTCCATATGAGATTATGCTTTCTGAATCACAAGAAAGAATGGTATTTGTTATCAATCCGGATGATGTGGAACTTGCTTGTCAAATCTGTGATAAACACGAAATATCTTCATCAGTTATTGGTGAAGTAATTGAAGGAAACAGTATGGTTATTTCAGATGAAGGAGAGACAATTGCTAATTTACCAACTATTCTCTTAGCTGATCCGCCTTCAATCGATAGGCCTATTGCGGAGATTCCAGAGGATAAAGATGAATGCACTGTTGAAGATCCTTCAATTAATGAATCTTTTCCTAAATTATTGTCTAGTCCGAATATAGCTTCAAAAGAGTGGGTTTATAAACAATATGATCATGAAGTTCAAGTAAGGACTGTTGTAAAACCTGGTGATGATGCAGCAGTTTTAAGAATTGATGAAAATACTGCTATTGCACTTACTACAGATTCAAACACAATTCACACTAAATTATCTCCATTTGATGGAGCAGCAGGTTGTGTTGCGGAAGCTATCAGAAATGTGATTTCAATGGGTGCAACTCCATATGCTGTTGTGGACTGTTTAAACTTTGGAAATCCTGAAACTCCAGAGATTTTATGGCAATTTAAAACAGCTATTGAAGGAATGAGTTTGGTGGCTGAAAAATTCGATGCACCTGTAATTAGTGGAAATGTAAGTTTTTACAATGAAACTGAAGGAATTAAAATTAATCCAACTCCTGCTGTAGGAGTAATTGGTGTAGAGGATATTGAAAACATAAGAACATTAGACTTCAAAAGTGAAGGAGATAAAATTATCTTAATAGGTAAAACTTATGATGAATTGGCTGGATCTGAATATCACAGAACTATCCATAATATTGAAAAGGGAATAGCTCCAAAAGTCAGAATTGAAGAAGAAGTCGCTAATGGTAAAACAGTTCTAGATTTAATTAACAATGATAAAGATAAAAACATTACTGCTGTGCATGATGTATCTGCTGGTGGACTTGCAGTAGCTTTATCTGAAATGGTTATCAAATCTGGGTTTGGATGTGATGTGACTTTAGAAGAGGATAACTTAGATGACATTCAAATGCTCTTCTCTGAGAGTCACGCCAGATATCTTTTAACTGTAAAAGCTGATGCTCTAGATGATATTCTATCTCAAATAGATGTTGAGGCAAAAGTTATTGGGGAAGTAAAAGGTACTTCATTATTCATTAATAATCATGAATTTGAATTTGAAGATTTAGATGATGCATATCATGGTGTCATTGAACAATATATGGCTTAAATGATATTGGGGAGTATTGACATGTTTTTATCTAAATTAGAATCTTTAAAAAAGGCTATTAAATTAGTTGATGATAATCAAAAATACACAGAAACTGAAGAAATTCCTATAGCTGAGGCTCACAAAAGAGTTTTAGCAGAAGATATCATGGCATTTCATGATTCTCCTCCATTTGATAAATCTGCAATGGATGGATTTGCAGTCATTGCTGAAAATACTTTTGGAGCATCACAATCTGCTCCTAAAGAATTTAAAATAATTGATTCAATTGGCGCTGGAGATTTCTCATCTAGAACAATTGGTGATAATGAAGCTATAGTTATCGCTACCGGCGCTCCAATCCCTGATGGGGCTAATGCTGTTTTAATGAAGGAGTACACTACTACTGATGATGACGATTTAACAATTTATTCTCAAGTGACTCCTGGTGAAAATATAAGTCCAAAATCTGAAGATATAGAAAAAGGTCAAAAGGTATTGGATAAAAATACGTTCATAAGATATCAGGAAATGGGTTTGATAGCTTCTGCAGGTTATGATACTGTTAAAGTATTTAAAAAACCTAGAGTTAAAATTATTATTACAGGTAATGAATTAGTAGAACCTACAAAAGAAGAAATAGATAAGGCTAAAATTATTAATTCAAATAAATTTACTATAAAAGCAATGGTTGAAGATTCAGGTGCTATTGCTGAAATTACACATGCAGGAGATACATTTGAAGAAGTGAAGGAAACTATTTTAAAATCTTCTGAGGAATATGATGTTATTATAACTACTGGTGGAACTGCAATTAGTAAATGGGATGTTGTTTTAGATGTAGTAGATGATATCGGAGATATATTGTTTCATGGTGTGGCTGTAAGGCCAGGTAAGCCAGTAGGTGCAGGTATAGTTAATGAAAAAATGATATTTACACTTTCAGGACAACCTGTAGCATCTATGAGTCAATTTGATATGCTTGTAAGAAAATACTTATTTAAAATGCAAGGAAGATCTTTTGATTTCCATGTTCAAAAAAGAACATCTGAACTTAAAATTCCATCTCAACTTGGTAGGACAGATTTCATACGTGCAGTTGCTGATGATGAACATGCAAAGCATGTCTTGAATAGAGGTTCTGGTATTATTAGGTCAATGGTTGAGGCGAATAGCTATATCATAATTGATGAAAATGATGAAGGATACCAAAAGAATGATATAGTTAATGTAATCTTCTTTGATTCATTACTTTGGTAATCCAAAGGTGTATTTAATGAATGGAATATATTATTATTTGATAGCTTTTGTTATCATCTGGATATTAGTCGCTGTACTACATGAGAAATTATCTAGTCATGGTGTTGAAGTAAACTTTCCAGTAATAATGTGGAAAACTCAAAGACTTAGAGGGCTAATATCTAAAATTTCTAATTTTTCTCCAACATTTTGGAAATGGTACATGAATGCTGGTATTGTTGTGGCGTTTGGTGCTATGATTTTTATAACTGGAACATTAATTTCGTCATTGCCCTCAGTTTTTAATGCACCGGCTGTTTCAATTATAATTCCAGGTGTTGAAGTTCCAGGATCTGCATTTTATGTTCCTTTTGTATATGGTTTAATTGCTCTTGCGACTGTATTAATAGTTCACGAATTTTCCCATGGTATACAATCAGTTTGTGAAAAAATTCCGATAAAATCAATTGGTCTTTTATTATTTATTTTTCTTCCAGGAGCATTTGTTGAGCCTGATGAAAAAAGTTTAAAAAGTTCTAAAAAGGCATCTAAATTGAGAGTCTATGCTGCAGGATCAATTGCTAACATTACACTAGCGATTATTGCAATAATCTTAGTATCTTTAATATCTATGGGTATTCCACATTATTTTGAAGAAGATGGTATAGCAATAGATAGAATTGTTTCTGATTCTCCTAGTGAGGGGGTATTAAAAGAAGGTATGATTTTACAGGCTATTGATAGTTATAAGATAAATGATACTGAGTCATATGTTGATATTGTACAATCTTTTAAGCCGGGGGATAATGTGACTGTTCAGACAGATCAGGGTAGCTATTCAGTCGTTCTGGATAAAAATCCAAATAATGAATCATTGGGATTTTTTGGAATTCAAGCTACTACACATTATGAGCTATTAAATGATAGTTTAGGATTTCTTCCATGGGTTTTATTTAACCTTTTAGAATTATTTAGTTGGGTGTTTATATTAAACATTGGAATCGGGTTGTTTAATCTACTTCCACTCAAACCGTTAGACGGTGGACATATGCTCGAAACATTGTTGACATACAAATTCGAAGAACATAGTGTAAAACAATTTGTAAATGCATTGTCAGCGGTTATGGCAATAATAATTATATTTAATATTTGTGCTGGTTTTTTATAAATAATAAGTGTAAAAATATGATTAGAGTGATTTAAGAGTTGATGTCTTATATTACTTCACTCTTTTTTTAAAAAATAGGAAGGGAAAGAATTGAAAAATTCTTTCGATTTTATTTTTAGAAATATCTGGATAATATTCCTTCTAAGATTTTGTAGTGACGACCTTCGTCTTTGGAACTTTCTCTGAAGAAATCAGCAGCAGTTTCAATACCTGCTTCTTCAGCTTTTTCAGAAGCTTCTCTTTTTTCTGCATTTGCCATTTTTTCTCCACCCATCATCCATTCGATGTTTTCTTTGAGGGTGTCTTTGATGATTCCGTTCATTTCACAGAATCTTGCAGCGTGTTCAGCTTCTTCCCATGCTAATCTTTTAAATACTTCAGCTAATTCCCCATAACCTTCTCTAGAAGCTTGTCTAGACATTGCTAAGTAGATACCTACTTCGTTGGTTTCACCTTCAAAGTTTGCAGCAACATCTTTTTCAACATCAGTTCCTTTTGTAATTCCAATACTATGTTCATATTTAACCATTTAAATCACCTTATAATTCTTTACATGCTTTAGCTAATTTTACACCTAATTCATAGCTTGTGTTATCTTCATCTGCGGTTGGTACATAACGAATTTCTTGAGTATCTATAACATCGAATCCACAGGTACCTAATTCTTCAGCGAGCATTGCAGGAGATCCTCCTTTTCCACCCATTGAACCGAAAGTAACAGCTTTTCTTTCAATACCAGTTCTATTGAATAAAAGTCCTTTTAAGTAGTACATGATGTCTCCAACACTTGGGTATGGTACATCATTAATTGTAGGATCACCAATTGCAATTCCTTTACTGGTCAAGATACTTTTGACTATTTCAGATCTTTCATCTTCGTGTAAGAAGAATATTTCTACATCGTAGCCTTCAGACATTACACCTTCAGCAACTTCATGAGCCATTTGTTGGGTGGAGTAGTGCATGGTATCGTAAATGATAGTAATTTTATCTTCACATACACCTGTAGCCCAGTTTTGGTAAGCTCCAATGATTTGCATTGGGTCAGTCCAGATTTGACCGTGAGATGGTGCAATCATTTTAATAGAATCGAGTAAACCTAATTCAACAACTTCATTTAATTTTTTAAGTACTAATTTTGAAAGTGGTGTAATTAAGTTTGCATAGAATTTTTGCGCTGCATCCATTAAAATGTTTTCAGGAATTTCATCAGAGAATCTTTGGGTTAGACATAAATGTTGACCAAATGCATCGTTAGGGAATAAAATACCAGTTTCATCAGCGAGTAAAGTGAACATGCTGTCTGGCCAGTGTACTAAGAATGCATCTAAGAATGCTAAGGTTCTTCCACCAACATCTAAAGAGTCACCAGTTCCCACAGTAACGAATTCTGCACCTTCAAGTGATGGGTAATGTTTTAAAAGACCGTCAACTGCAATTTTGGTACAATAGATAGGTGCTTCTGGGAATCTTTTATGTAAGTCTACTAAGACTCCAGAGTGATCTTTTTCAATGTGGTTTTGGATGATGTAGTCAACTTTAACATCTCTTCCTTCTTGTGCGAAAGCATCGTCGATACGTGCCATCATTTCTTTGGTTTTTCCAGGGTAAGCATTATCAATAATTGCTACTTCATCTTCCCCAAATACAATGTATGCATTGTAGGTGGTTCCGTCTAATGTATACCCGTGGTATGTTCTTAAATCCCAATCGAGTACACCAATCCAGTATACTCCATCAGCTATTTTTTGAGCATTAGCTTTCATTTTTTACTCTCCTATTTTATAATAATCCATAATTATATTATGAATATTAATATTAAATTAGATGTATCTCTTATTTATATTTAACCCAAATTATTCCATACAATACGAACAGTTCGGTATTTATTTTTGATTTATTTCTAATTTTTGTCTAATTATTAAAGCTTTTTTTATCATTTTGATTAAATTTTATCTTATAGATATATTTATTAACTAATACTAATTAAATATAATTATACATATGGGGGAGATTAATGAACAAACAAAAACCGATACAAATATTTTCTGATTCAACGGAATTATGTGTTAATGTAGTTAAAAGCCCAGTAAAACTCATAATTTTAGAAATGCTCAGAGATAGAGATATGGAATTTGATGAAATTGTTGTCAATACTGGTAAATCTAAATCTACAGTTTCAGTGCATTTAAAAAATTTAAGGGAAGATGGAATTATTTCATATAGGATGCATCCTGCGGATAATAGAAAAAAAATATTTTACTTAAATTCTAAATATCTTGGTTCTGTAAATCTTTCCGAACCAAAGGAACTTGAAGAGACTCAAGCAGATTATTTAATAAGAAATATAGTTGAAGGTGAAGGACAGTTTTCAACATTATTGTTCCATACTTTAAAAGCAATGCTTATTCAAGAAGGAATTAATATTGATCCTATTTTAAAATCAACAGGTAATCAAATAGGTAAATCTCTCTTTAATGAATTGTACAATGAAGATTTAGATATTTTTATGGATAATTTGTCTAAATTTTGGAGTAAAAAAGGGTTAGGTAGTTTGAGTTTTGAAATAGGCCAATTAATTAAAATTACAATTTTTGACTGTTTTGAATGTGAATTACTTCCAAAAATAGGAAAGCCAGCTTGTTTTTTAGATGCAGGCATTATGGAAGGTTTGTTCACAGAATTCTTTAAATTACCTGTTAGTGTTATTGAGACACAATGTTATACAATGGGTGATGGAAAATGTGTCTTTGAGGTTGAACCTCAAGGTGTAAAAACTTACTAATCATCTTTAAATTTTATAATTGATGTTGTAAGATAGGGTTTTTCGTGAGAAAATCCTTCAATTATTTTTTCATTTTCACGAGTGCAGTTTTCCACTGAATAAATTTCTTTTTCTCTTTTATCGTTTTTGATTTTTAATTCAAGTTTTGTTGAATTTCTTGAAGTTTTCATAAGGACAATTGAATCACTATGTTCTAAAACAGTTTCAATTCTATTGTCAATTTTAGGAACGATAGTTAAAATATCATTTTGTTCCACTAATGCCTCATTTTTAGCAGCAGCACATGCGGTAAATGATGTAATTCCAGGAATGGTTTCTACTTCGTATTCATCAATTAATCTTTTTTGTAAATATGAATAAGTGCTAAATATGGATGTGTCTCCGAGTGTAATGAATGCAACATCTCTTCCAGTATTAAGATACTGTGCAACTAATTGAGATGCACTGTCCCATATTTTTTCGAGTTCTTTTTTATCTTCAATCATAGGAAAAATAGGCTCAACAATCATTATTTTTTTATAATCTTTTCTTTCTTTAAGAAGGGGTCTTACGATTGATAAAGCAATGCTTTCTTTTTCTTTTGCAGATTTAGGTGAAAAAATAACAGGGACGGTTTCTAATACTTTTGCAGCTTTTAATGTTAATAATTCAGTATCTCCAGGTCCAACACCAATTCCAATTAATTTTCCTTTTTTAACCATATAATCACTTTAGTTTATAATTATTCATTTTAATCATTATTTTACAAATGCTCTTTCTATAATTTATTTATATTATATTTACCTATATATTTTTAATGTCAAATTCAATTTTTTGCCCAAATTGTGGAATGTTAAAAAGTAATTGTACTTGTGGGAAATACTCTAAAAAAGAAACTAAGGGTCCAACAGACTTGTTTAGTTTTTCTAAACCAAAAATAAGAACTTCATCAATATTGGATGATGAAATTCCTGAGGTGTATTCTGTAGATGATCACAAGCAGGATGAAGGGACTGTAGCATATTTGAAAGAATTAAATCCAAATATTGATGAAGAGATTATCGAAAATTTTCCATTTGAAGAGCCTAGAACTGGACAATTAGAAATTATTCAGGATATTAATGACGCAATTAAAAAAGGTTATAAATATATCATATTGGAGGCTGGAACAGGTACTGGTAAGTCTGCAATAGCTACAACATTAGCTAAAATGTATGAATCTGCTTATATTTTGACCATGACTAAACAATTACAATCACAATATTCTGATGAATTTGAATTTCCATTGGTTAAAGGTAGAAGCAATTTTGCCTGTTTGCAGGATAATTTAGAATCTACTTGTGATATTGGGGCTTGTAAAACTTCTCCAGTTTCAAGTAAATTCTTCTGCCCATATGGTGTTGCTAAAAATCCAACATTGGATGCAGAATTAGCTTTTGAGGATTCATATGGGGGAACAGTATTTTATCAGTCAAGTGGGCATTGTCATTACTGGAATCAAAAGGCTAATGCGGTTAATTCTCCTATTACATTAATGAATTATGATTATGCTATTGTTGAGTTTAATTATGTTAAGCACTTCGGGCCTCGTTCTTTACTTATTTTAGATGAGGCTCACAATATTGAAAACAAATTAATGTCCACTATGGAAGTTACATTGTATAATAGAACACTTGAGAAGGATATCAATAAGCAGATTTCTCCTCAAACTTTAAAAGATGGTGAACTTGAAGATTGGATGATGGAAATTGATGCAATCAGGGATGCTTATGATGATATTGATTTAAAAGATATAAGTAAAAGTAAAGCTGATAGGATTAGATCAACCATTGGCAGGTTAAAAACCCTTAGAAATAATCTAGAAAAAGAGCCTAAAAATTGGGTAATCGATGCTGGAGATTATGGTGTTACATTTAAACCATTGAGAGTTCATCATTATGCTAAAAATAATTTATTAAAATATGGGGATGTTGTTATTTTTATGAGTGCAACTATTTTATCTCATAAGATGTTTTCAAAATGGTTAGGATTAAATCCTAATGAAGTTTATCATATTAAGGTGGATAGTCTGTTTACAAAAGAAAAAAGACCTATTATACTAGATTTAGCTGGAAAAATGTCTGCTAATCGGATTAAAAAAACTGCTCCAAAAACAATCCCTATTTTGCAAGAGATTTTAAAGAAACACGAGGGAGATAAAGGTTTAATACATACTCACAGTTATAAATGTCAACAATATATTACAAATAATTTGCCTAATTCAAGACTAATTTCACATACTTCAAAAAATAGAGAGCAAATTTTGGATTTCTTTGAAAAAGATGAAAATCCATTGGTTTTAGTTTCACCATCTATGAGTGAAGGTGTTGATTTACCATACGATAAGTGTAGATTCCAAGTTATTTATAAAATGCCTTTCCCATATTTAGGGGATAAGCAAGTTAACATGAGAATGAAACGTGATAAAAAATGGTATGCTTATAAAACTGTAATGACTTTGATGCAGGCATATGGTCGTGGTATGAGGGCAGAAGATGATTCATGTTATACTTATATTATTGATAGTGATATTAACATGCTTTTCAAAAGTCCAATGTATAGATCTTTAATTCCTGAATTTTTCAAGGAAGCAGTTGTTAGAGTTAAAAAATAGCGGACCTGGAGGGATTTGAACCCCCGATCTCAGGATCCGAAGTCCTGCGTCATTCCTGACTAGACTACAGGCCCAATAATAAAAAAATTTTATTTCTTTTCTTCTTTTTCTTCAGAATCAATAGAAATAATGGGTATATCATCAATATCTTCTACTTCTGCAAAAATATCGTCAATAGTTTCATTATTAAGTTTTACTTGTTTATATTCAATATCCTCGATTTCTTCGATGGTTAATCCCTTTTTAGTTTTGTCTTTTTCTTTAGCAGGGGGGATATTGTTTATATCTTCGGTGTCTGGTTGTGATTTTTTAGAAATAGTTGATTTTTTAAATTTATTTTTTATATCGTCAATGTTAAATTCGCCTATTTTATAGGAGTCTTTATCCAATGGGATGTTGCTTTTAGGAATAATTTTTTCACTTTCTTTTTCCTTAGAAACATCAGTTTTTACTTTTTCTTTAGCATCAATAGAGTTAATACTATCGGTTATTCCAGTCAGAGGATTTTTTATGCCGAGTATTTTATAAATTCCATAGATTAATAGTAAGATTCCTAATCCAAGAACAATAACAGAAATAAAGTTTGTTTCACCAGAAGCTACATTATCTATTATTCTATCGCTACGAGATTCAAAAATGAGTATTGATATTGCTATAAATATGATTCCGAGTATAGAACTTATAATACTTAAAATAGGAGTTTTACCAATTTTAGCATTAACAAATTGGTCAAAGTTTTCAGTTACATCACTAATGATGTCGTCTTCTTCAAAATCATCAATTAAACTTTCTAACTCTTCTTCTTTTTCTTCTTTTGGTGTATTAATTATAAAGTTTTCATCAATAGGAGTTTCTTCTAAATTTATCGCATTGATTTCATTATTATCGGGATGGTAGATAAATTCATCATCAATTTCTAATTCATCAAAATTTATCTCATCTTCATGTAGATAATTTATCAATTCATTATCTTCCTGTGGATCGATAGAATTATCTTCTTCTTTGACATTATCAATTAAATCTTTTAAATTAGAAATCCTATGCTCTTTTTCTTTAGAATCTTTCATAAGAAAACCTCAATCATAAGCTCTCCAAGTGTGTTTACAGTTTACACATGTAAATATGCGGGTAGGAGCTTCATCAGCACTACGAGTTTGTAATAATTTGTAAGTTGCTATATTATGTCCACATTCAGGACAAATTTCTTCTGTTCTTGGGCCAACGTCAACATCTTCACCCAACATCTTAACAGTTTCTTCAGCTTCAATCTTTTCTGAAACTTTATAAGCAGTATTATCGGAGTTTTCTTCGGTGTAACCACAGCTATTGCATTTTAAAATGCCATTATTGGGAAACATCATTGCTCCACATTCAGGACAAAATTCCATTTAACTCCTCCTATAATTAATTTTAATAAGTTATGTTATAATATTTTTTTTTTAAGTTATTTAAATATATGGCATTATTTTTTATTTTTAACTATATTTAAGCAGTCTTTTATTATTTTATCATGGTCAAAAGCAAGATTGATTTTATCTAATTTTTCAACTGAAAATATGTCGATGTCTATTGCATCATCATCAGCTTTTCGTTTGCCAAATTCTCCTTTTGCAGTATATGTAATACTTATAGTATGGCCTCTAGGATCTCTATCTGGATTAGAGTAAACATTGACTAAATATTCAAGTTCTACATCAATACTAGTTTCTTCTTTAGCTTCTCTTATTGCAGCAGATTCTACAGTTTCACCATAATCAACAAATCCACCAGGCAATGCCCAATGATTTTTAAAAGGATTATTTTTTCTTTTAATTAGAATAAAATTAAAATTTTCATCATAAATAAAAATATCTGTTGTTACAGAGGGTTTTTTATATTCGTCCATTAAATCACTTAAAAAAAGGAATAGGAAGCTTTTATTCTAAAGCTTCATCAATAAGTTTTTTAAATTCAAGACTTTCTTTTTGAAGTTCTTCTGCAGCTTTTTGTAATGCGTGTCTTGGTCTTTTTCCTCTTTTTGTTTTAATTGTCATTTCAGGTTTTCCAGTAAGAGGGTGATCAATATTATAAACTGCATACTCAACATCTGGATTTTGCATTAAAATGTGTCTTAATGCATTACAGACTCCGTGACTTTCATCTTTTACAATAAAAGTTAATTCTAATGTTTTGTCTTCAATAATTTCAAAATTTTCCATTTTATCAACCTAATTAATCATTAATGTAGTTTTTAGAAACTTTACGTTTTTCTTTCCTGTTACATGTATTACATTGAAGTTCATCAAATTGTTTTGTAGTATGCATGTAATCTCTACAACGAGTACACATGGCTTTTAGGACACCACAATCATCATCTGTGCTGCCTAAATCTACATTATCTCCAGTAATTTTAATAACTTTTGCCTGAATAATATCTCCTATTCTAAAAGCATCGGATAATTTCTCTAAATAATCTTTTTTAGCTTGTGAGATGTGGATAGCACCCATATAGGGTAATGCTAATGGTCTTGCATTGTCTTTAATACATTCGATTTGAACATTTGCTCTTTGTGGTTTGATATCAGTAATCTGACCATAAATAATATCTCCAATTTTTAAAAGAGCAGGTTTTGCATCTGACACAACAGAAATTACCTTCATTTTTTGATTAATTTTAACATTTCCAAGTACTGATGATTTAATGTCTCCTTCATCATCATAAGTACCTTCTCCCGGAAGATATTGTTCGATTATTCCTAATTTATCTCCAGGCATTACAATTTTATCTTCTTCTATTTTCATATTAAAATCACCAAAATAAAGAGTTTATAAAACTCTCTTTAATATAATAATTTTATCCATATTAATATTTAAAATTATTTATAACATTCATGGAATAAAATTTCATCTAATTGGTAATTTTCCCATTCTCGTTTATTTAAAACTATTTCTAATTCCTGAGGTGTTAATAATGGTTTTTTATACATTTGAGAATCATCAATTGCGATTCTTGGACAAGCACTTACAACAAAGGCATCTAATTCTAAGTAAGGAAGTAAAATGTCTGGGGATACATTGTCTACTAAGATAATATATGCTTCCATTTTCGCATCTTCTAGAATTTTTTTAATTTCTTTTGCAAGGCCCATTCGGTATTGTCCTTCTTTTGTAGATACTAAAATTCCCCATTTTTTAGCACCACGGGCTTTTGTAATTCTTGCAAATCGTATTCTCAAAATTCTATCTGCAAATTCATCCATACTTCTAATTTCACCATTGTATGGATCTAGTGCAATTACTGGGGTGTTAGAAAATAATTTGATTCCTAATGCATGGAAATTTCCATTTCCTATGAATAATATGATTTCAGCATCTAAATCTTTGATAGATGAAAAATTACACCCTAAAACTTGACCTTTTCTAGTTGATGGTGATGAACCTAGAATAACTTCTTTCCCATTGTCTTCTAAGAAATCTTTAGTTTCATTTAAAAGATGTAAATGTTGTGTTGTTGTTACAAGCCCTATCCTGTAGTAATCTTTTAAGTATTCTAATGATTTTTCAAGGTCTTTTTTAATATTTATATTTGAATATGCCTCAATGAATAATGTTGGAACTTCATATTTTAATGGAAGTGGTGTGTGTCCATAATGAACTATTAAATCAACTGACCCTTTCATTTTATAATCACTTACATCGCAGGCTCCAAAACAAGGATCTCCAGAGATAATAACTGTTGCATCAGTTTCTTCTTCAATTTGTCTAGCTATTTTTATGGCTTGTATTTTTAGACCTTCGGGAAATTGAAGGCCAACAGTTTGAGCATCTATTGAGGTTATCTTACGGATTACTTTGTCCAAATCCATATTATACATTGACATTTTAATCTTCAATTGTTTTTTCAATAACTACTTTTCCGTTGACAACATCTATTTTAACAATGGATATTACATCAACACCAGTTTCCTTTTTAACGATGTTTTTACCTTCACCTTTTTCAATAACTGCAACAGTGGATTTGACTTCCAATCCCATATCTTTTAAAGTGTTTAATAAAGCTATTAATGTTCCTCCAGTACTTACCACATCGTCAATGAGTAATATTTTTTCACCAGCGTGTAAATCGTTTACATAAAGGTTGGATGAGCCATATCCTGTTTTCTGATAAACTTCAGTTTCTCCTTCAAGACCATATTGTCTTTTACGGATTACAACAAATGGGATGTCTGTTGCAAGGGATAATGCAGTAGCTAAATGTATCCCCATAGCTTCAACTGCTACAATTTTATCAACGTCTAAATTCGCATGTTTAGAAACTATTAGTGATAATTCCCTAAGCATTTTAGGGTTCATTGCTGGAACGCCATCACTTATAGGATTTACAAAGTAGTTATAGTCACCTTTTTTAACTACGGGAGATGATTCTAGAGATTTTTTTACTTCTTCTAACATGATATCACAAATTATTAAAACTTTATTAAATAAATATATAAATTAATATAATTATATAAGTTTGCTAATTAGGATTATTATAAGTGATAATATGATGCTTGGAAATTTAGGAGAAAATCTTACTAATACAATGAAAAAATTAGTAGGAATGTCAGTTGTTGATAAAAAAACTATTAAAGAAGTTGTAAAAGATATTCAACGTGCTTTAATTCAATCTGACGTTAATATTAAATTGGTCCTTGATTTATCAAAAAAAATTGAAAGTAGGTCTCTTGAAGAGAAGCCTCCAAAGGGTATTACTCCAAGAGAACATGTTATAACAATTATTTATGAAGAAATGGTAAATCTTTTAGGTAGTGAAACTGTCGGTTTGGATATTAATGAAAGACCTTACAAAATTTTATTCTTAGGTCTTCAGGGTAGTGGTAAAACAACTACTATTGGTAAATTATGTAGATTTTTACAGAAAAAAGGTTTTAACCCTGCTGTTGTATGTACTGACACATGGAGACCTGCTGCTTATGTTCAATTGAAACAATTAACTGAAGAAATGGATGTTCCATTATATGGGGATCCTGATAATAAGGATGCTCTTGATTTAGCTAGAAAAGGTCTACAAGAGTTTAAAAATAGAAAAGTTATTATTTTCGATACTGCTGGTAGACATAAAGAGGAAGAAGATTTAATTGCGGAGATGGATGAATTAGATGATATCATAAATCCAAATGAGGCTATTCTTGTTATTGATGGAACAATAGGTCAGCAAGCAGGTGAACAAGCAAAAGCTTTTTCAAAAGCTACTGATATTGGATCAATTATTATCACAAAATTAGATGGTTCAGCAAAAGGGGGAGGTGCAATGTCTGCTGTTGCAGAAACAGGTGCTCCAATTAAATTTATTGGTACTGGTGAAAGAATTGATGATTTCGAATTATTTGATCCAGAAAGGTTTATTTCAAGATTACTTGGTATGGGAGATATAAAATCTCTTATTGAAAAAGCTGAGGAAAATATTGATGAGGATATTGCAGAAAAAACAATGAACAATATGCTCACTGGTAAATTCACATTAATGGACATGAGAAACCAGTTTGAAATGATGAATAAAATGGGTCCAATGCAACAAGTTTTAAATATGATTCCAGGTATGGGAAATAAAATCTCGAAAGAGGCTTCTAAGATGACTGAAGATAAAATAGACTCATATAAAATTATGATGTCTTCCATGACAGAAGAAGAGATGTTAAACCCTAAAATAATCAAACAGTCTCGTGTTCAAAGGATTGCTAGAGGATCTGGTGTTGATGAAAGTGAAGTAAAAGAGCTTTTAAAATATTATAACAATACCAAAAAGACCATGAAAGGAATTGGTAAACGTGGCGGTCGTTTGGGTGGCGGTGCTATGAACCGTATGATGGGACAATTCATGAATAGATAATATGTACGAATTAGCAAAACAAATTTTAGAGCAAACAGATGGAAAAATATGTAAAAATTGTCTTGGACGCAAATTATCTAAAACAATTGAAGGAACAAACAACATTGAAAGGGCGGATAAAGTCTGTTCTGAATTGGATATAAATCTGGATGATGTGGATTGTGTAATATGTAATAATATCTTCGACAAGCTTGACGATGAATTATACAATAAAATTGATGACAAAATTAACCAATTAGGCATTGAATTTGATACATTTTTAGTTGGTTCAAAGGTTCCGAAAGATATTCAAGAACGTGATGATGAACTTTCTAAAAAATTCAATCTAACTGTTGAGACTATTAAAAAAGAGATTAATAGATTAATTGGCCTTAGACTTTGGGAAATCTATGACAAAGAGGCGGAATTTGAAAGTCAGGATATTGTATTTAACATAGATTTGATTGATAATCCTAAAGTTAGAATTCAGATTAATCCATTATACATTGAAGGGAAATATAATAAACTAAAAAGAGGAATTCCTCAAACTAAATGGCCATGTACAAAATGTAAAGGAAGAGGATGTGAGGAGTGCAACTTTACAGGTAAACAATACTTAGAATCAGTTGAAGAACTGATTTCAGAGCATGTATTAAAATTAACTAAGGGTAAAGAAGCTAAATTCCATGGTGCAGGCCGTGAAGATATTGATGTTTTAATGTTAGGTTCTGGAAGACCTTTTGTATTAGAAATCAAAGAACCAAAACTAAGAAAACTAGATTTATCAAAAGTCGAAGAGGAAGTAAATAGGATTAATGAAGGCAAGACAGCTTATCATAATCTACATTTATGTAAAAGAAGTAGAAAAGCAGAAATCAAGCAATCTTCTCCTGATACTTATAAGGTTTATGATGCACTTGTTGAATGTGATGAAAGTTTTGATAAGTCAAAACTCGAAGAATTATTAAAATTAGATGAAATTCATCAGCAAACTCCACTAAGAGTATTGAGAAGGCGTGCTGATAAGGTACGTATTAAGCATGTTAAAGAATTATCGTATGAACTAATTGATGATAAACATTTTAGTATGCGTATTAAAACTGAAGGCGGTTTGTATATTAAAGAATTAATTTCTGGGGATGAAGGAAGAAGTCATCCTAATGTAAGTGAAATTTTAGGTGTTAAAGCTATTTGTGAGCAATTGGATGTAATAGAAGTAAGTGAGAAGTAGGTAGTATGGCAGAAGAATTTACACATTTAACAGAAACAGGAGTGCACATGGTCGAAGTTGGTGGAAAACCAGATCAAAAAAGAAGAGCTATTGCAAGTGGTAGTATCTTTTTAGATAAGAATACAATTGATTTAATTCAAAATGAAGAAATAAAAAAGGGTAATGTTTTAACAACTGCTCAAATTGCGGGAATTCAAGCTGTTAAAAATACTTCTTCAATAATTCCACTTTGCCATCCATTAGCATTGACTGGTGTTGAGCTTGATTTTGAAGTTAAAGAGGATGAGATTATAGCTACATGTGCAGTAAATACATTAGGTAAAACTGGTGTTGAAATGGAAGCTATTACTGGTGTAAGTGTTGCTTTGCTTACTGTCTGGGATATGGTTAAAGCTGTTGAAAAAGATGAAAACGGACAATATCCAGATACTAAAATTAGCAGCATTAAAGTTATTAAGAAAGAAAAAATTTAAACTTTATATATTATGAAAATGATAACTAATTATATTATTTTTATTAATTGAATTTTATGGGGATTTATATGGCGAAAAAAAATGATAAAATTTCTATGCCTCAAACTGGTGCAGGTTTAGTAAGATATTTTGATGAAGAAAGTCTTGGACCAAAACTTTCTCCAGAACATATCATTGTTGCTACTGTTATTGTAGCTATATTATGTTTTGTATTAAGATATTCAGTTTAAATTTCATTGTTTTTTAAAAAACAATATTACTTTTTTTATTTATTGATAATATGTTAACTAAAAGAATTATTCCTTGTTTGGATTGTGATTTACAAGTACCTGAAGGTAGGGTTGTAAAAGGTGTGGAGTTTAAGGAGATTAAATATGCTGGAAATCCAGTAGATCTTGCAACAAAATACTATGAAGATGGTGCAGATGAAATTGTAGTTTTAGATATTACTGCTTCACATGAAAGACGTGCTACAATGGTGGATGTCATTGATAAATTAACAGAAAATGTATTCATGCCAATTTGTGTAGGTGGAGGAATAAGACGTGTTGAAGATTATACTAAAATGCTTAGAGCAGGTGCTGATAAGTGTTCAACCAATACTGCGGCAATTAAAAATCCAGAATTATTGACTGAAGCTTCAAAAGTTGTAGGATCACAGGCAGTTGTCATTGGAATTGATGCAAAAAGAAAATATGTTTCACATCCAGATGATGCACCAGATAAAGTTGTTGTTGAAACTGATAAAGGATTTTGTTGGTTTGATTCAAGTATTTATGGTGGACGTGAATTTACAGGTATCGATGCAGTTCAATGGGCACAAAAATGTCAAGATTTAGGTGCTGGTGAAATTCTTTTAACTAGTATGGATGGTGATGGAACTCAAAATGGATATGATATTGAGTTAAATAAAGCTATTAATGATGCTGTTGATATTCCAGTCATTGCTAGTGGTGGAGTTGGAAATCCAAAAGATATTCTTGATGTATTTGAAAAAACAGATGTTAGTGCAGCTCTTGCAGCAAGTATATTTCACTTTAATCAGTATTCTATTGGTGAAGTAAAAGAATATTTAAAAATGAATAATGTAGCTGTTCGTTTATGATAATCAAATCTCCTATTGATTTGGAATTAACTCAGGTTTCAGGTCAAACATCACAACCTCCATGGAAACAAATAGATAATTCATTTAAGGAAGTTGTGCAAATTAATAATAAACCAGTTATCTTTGAGGTTAAACAGTCAGGAGAATTTTTAGATTTTAATTTTTCAGGGGAAATTACTCAAAAGGAAGCTATTTCTAAAATAAATTATATTTATGATTTAGATTTCGATTTGAATAAATTTTACAAATATTTATCAAACCATGCTGAATTATCTGCAATACCTGAGTTTTGCAATGGTTTAAGACTATTTTTAGCTTCAAATCCCTTTGAATGCATCATCTCATCAATTTGTTCCGCAAATAATTCTATTAAAAGATGGACAAAGTCAATTTCTGATATTAAACAGAAATGGGGAACTAATTACCAAGATTTTTATATGTTTCCACGTGTTCAAATTCTTAAAGATGTATTCTTGGATGAGGAAGAAGAGTTTGATTTATCTGATAATGAGGAATTATGCAATTGTATCAATAACCTAAAATCATGTGGAGTTGGATACAGAGCTCCATATATGCGAAAAGCATCTGAACTTTTTACATTTGAAATGGATCTCTTGGAAATCCAAAAAATGAGTTATGATGAAGCATTTGAAACAATATTAAAAGTTCCGGGTGTTGGTCCTAAAGTTGCTGATTGTATTTTATTATATGGTTTTAACTTCAGAGAAGCTTTTCCATCAGATGTTTGGATAAAAAGAATTGTTTCTCATCTTTATTTTGATGATAAGGATATCAGTGTCTCTAAAGTTAGAGAGTTTGGGATGGAAGAGTTTGGCAAAAATGCGGGTTATGTTCAATTGTATATGTTCCATTATGCACGTAAATCCGGTCTAATGAAACAACTTAAAAAATAAATTTCATTTAATGCTTAACGGGGAAAATATTTTTTTTTAATTACAAGTTTTAAAAATAGCTTTTATGTTGTTGTATGAGTGGTATTTAGTATAAAATAAAAAAAAGTTGAAAGATAAAATTATCTTTCTTCTACAGTCACTTTGTTCATTTTATCGCCTTGGCGAATAGCATTGACGACATCTTGACCTTTAATAACTTGGCCGAATACAGTGTGCACACCATCTAAGTGAGGTTGTGGTGAGTGAGTAATAAAGAATTGGCTACCACCAGTGTCTTTTCCTGCATGTGCCATGGATAATGCACCAGTTCCATGTCTATGTGGGTTTCCTTCGGTTTCACATTTAATAGTGTAACCTGGTCCACCAGTACCGTTTCCGTTAGGACATCCACCTTGAATTACAAAGTTAGGGATTACTCTGTGGAAAGTTAATCCATCGTAAAATCCTTCTTTGATTAATTTTTCAAAGTTTGCTACAGTTCCAGGTGCTTCGTTTGGGAATAATTCAAGTTCAATATTCCCTTTATCGGTTTCGATTATTGCAACTTTCATTTTATCACCTATTTTTAAATAATATTAATATTATACATATTAATGATTAAATAGTTTATGGAAAGATTAAAATGAATACTCAAGAATTAATTAAAATTGAAGATGATTATTTCATAAACACTTTCACAAGACAACCTATAGTACTTGACCATGGTGAAGGTGTAAGAGTCACAGATATTGATGGAAATGAATATTTGGATATGTTTGCAGGTATTGCTGTAAATGCTTTAGGTCATAATCACCCTAGACTTGTAAAAGCTATCCAAGATCAAGCAGCAAAGCTCATTCACATTTCAAGTATTTACTATAATGAACCAGCATTGGTATATGCTAAAAAATTAATTGACTTAACTAATTTCGATAGAATATTTTATGCAAACAGTGGGGCTGAGGCAAATGAAGGAGCTATTAAGTTAGCTGTAAAATACACTGGAAAAAGTGAAATTATTTCAACTGTTGATTCATTTCATGGAAGAACATTAATGACACTTGCAGCAACTGGTCATGAAGAATATCATGAACCATTTAAAGCAGTAATGCCACAAGGATTTATTAATGTGCCTTATAATGATCTTGATGCTATCAAAGAAGCTGTAAATGAAAACACTGCTGCTATTATTGTAGAACCTATCCAAGGTGAAGGTGGAGTTAATATTCCTGATGCAGAATATTTAAAAGGAATTGAAGCAATCTGTAAAGAAAATGGTATTGTGTTTATTGTAGATGAAGTGCAAACAGGATTTGGTAGATGTGGAACATTATTTGCACATGAATTATTTGATGTTAAACCAGATATTATGACTATGGCTAAAGGAATAGGTGGAGGAGTTCCAATGGGTGGAATTTTAGCAACTGAAGAAATAGCTAGTGCATTTGTACCTGGTGATCATGGAACTACATTTGGTGGAGGACCTCTTGTATGTGCAGCTGCTAATGCAGTTTTAGATGAATTTGAAGAAAAAGACATTTTATCAAATGTTAATGAAGTTGGTGAATATTTCATTGAAGAGTTAAAAAAATTGGATAAAGAAGTTATTGCTGATGTCCGTGGTAAAGGTTTAATGGTTGGTTTAGAGCTAACTAAACATGGTGCTGAATATGTTGACAAACTAAGGGAAGCAGGATTTTTAGTTAATTGCACTGCTGGAAATGTCTTAAGATTTGTTCCACCATTAATAATTACTAAAAAAGATATTGATGAGTTTGTTAAAGCTTTAGATGAAATTTTATAGGATTATTGATTAGATAATCCACTTCTTTTTTCTAATATTTTTTCATGAAATATAGCTAATAGTTTAAAGCTTATACAAACTCTGTTGTTTTAATTAAATAACCATTTTTTAGATTTTACCATCTATAACTCATACCAACACCAGGTCCCTTACTTCCTATATAATAGAAATACTGACGTTTATGATGATTATTATCTGTATGATAGCTATCCTCTAAATCCACTTCAAGATTTTTTTGGTAACTTTCTTGAGAATAATCTCTTTGTGCGTTATCTAATTTATTTAAAAATGTTTCTTTGGTCATTTCTGATTTTGGTGTGCTTTTGATAATTTCCTTGAGTTCATCAGTAACATTATCTGAATTATATTGAATTCTAAAGATTTTTTTGCCGGTTGCAAAAAATACTTCTAAGAAATCATAATTGTAATAATCATTGTATTGATATAATACCACTGCATGGTGGCCTGCAATCTCTGTTTCTTCACTATCATTTAGATGTTTGCTATTATAGGAATAACCATACATACTCTTTAAATTATCATTTTTAACTAGTGAAAATATTAGAAAATCAAATGGTTCTCCATGAGTATAACCAGTATTGTCTTTATTTAGTGTTCCATTTGAAAATTTTTCAGGAATTTTGAAAGTTACTTTATTAACTGTAACATCTTCCCAATCAGCAGTATCTATTGCAAATGTATGGGGAATTAAAGCGAAAAGTATTATCACAAGTAAAATACATTTTAATTTCATAATGCTCACCTTTACACATTAATCTATTTATAATTTAATATTTATCTTTCGATTAGTATTTTGGCTTGAATAATCGCCTTTAAAATAATCTGGTTAAAGATTAGTTATACTATTGATTTTTATTTAATTTAATTAATTTTAAATAGTATGAAAAAAATAACTAAATGCATAATGTAACTTTTTTAGGAGTTTTAATTATGGATTTAAATATTAAAGTAAATGGTAAAAACCACCTAGATATTGGTGGAGCAGATGCAGTTGAGATTGCAGAAGAATTCGGAACTCCAACCTATGTAATTGATGAGAATAGGATAAGAGATAACTATAATCGATTCTATTCAGCTTTTTCAAAATATTATCCTAATTTTAAAGTATTTTATGCATGCAAAGCTAATACTAACCTTGCTGTAATGAAAATTTTAGAAAGTGAAGGTTGTTGCATTGATGCAGTTTCCCCTGGAGAAGTTCACATATCAAAAATTATTGGATTTTCAGGAGACAGAATATTATTCACTGGTAACAATATCACTAATGAAGAATTAAAATTTGTACATGATGAAGGTGCAGTTTTAAACATTGATTCAGTCTCAGCACTTAATAGATTATCTAAAATGATTAATCCTGAAGGGGTAAAAATATCATTTAGAGTAAATCCAATGGTAGGTGCAGGACATCATGATCATTGTATTACTGGTGGAGTAATGAGTAAATTTGGTATTATGGAATCTGAAGCTGTAGAGGTATATGAAAAAGCAAAAGAATTAGGATTCAATCCTATAGGTATGCATTCCCATATAGGATCAGGTATTTTAGATCCAGAACCATTCAAATTAGCTATTGAATCAACCATGGATATTGCAGGTAAAGTTCACCAAGATGCTGGAATCGATTTTGAATTTGTTGATTTTGGTGGGGGAGTAGGTATTCCATACACTCCTGAGGAAAATGTTGTAGATTTGGATAAATTTGCTGAAGTTAATGTTGGATTATTTAAAGAAAAATTAGAACAATATGACATGGGCAATCCTACAATGTATCTTGAACCTGGAAGATTCTTAGTTGGAGATGCATGTGTGCTTTTAGTAACTGTTAACAGTTTAAAACAAAGTTACAGAAAATTCATCGGTGTAGATGCGGGTTTCCATACTTTATTAAGGCCTGCAATGTATGAGTCATATCATCACATTGTTGATGCAAGCAGAATGGATGCTGAAAACACTCAAACTGTAGATATTGCAGGAAATGTATGTGAATCTGGAGATTTGTTTGCACGTGACAGATTAATGCCTGATGTAAAAGAAGGAGATGTATTAGGTATATTAAATGCAGGTGCATATGGATTTACAATGTCCTCAAACTATAATTCCAGACCACTTGCTTCAGAGATATTGGTAACTGGAGGTAAATGTTCAGTTGTACGTGAAAGAGAAACCTTTGAAGACTTATATGCAAAACAAAGCATTCCACCACATTTAAAATAAGTTGATACTATGGTAGATCTAAAAGGATTAAAATTCTCAAAAATGCATGGAATAGGTAATGATTTCCCAATAATTGATGAATCAAAAGGAAAAGTTATTTCTGAAGAAGATAAACCTGAAGCATGCAGAATGTTATGTCATAGAAACTTTGGTGTAGGTGGAGATGGTGTTTTATTTGTAGAACCGTCTGAAGTTGCAGATATTGGATATAGAATGTTCAACCCTGATGGAAGCGAAGCTGAAATGTGTGGAAATGGTATAAGATGTTTCGGGGATTTTGTATATAGAAAAGGTATTTTAAAACAAGAAAAAATGACTGTTGAGACAAGAGCAGGAATTAAAACAATTGAAATCACAGTTGATGATGATGAACCTGTATTATTTAAGGTGGATATGGGATTATCAACTTTCAATACTCCTGAAATCCCAATGATTTCAGATAGGAATGAATTTTTAGACGGTGATTTGGAAGTTTTAGATGATACTTTTAATGTGACAGCTATTAGTGTTGGAAATCCTCATGCAATTATTTTCGTTGATAATGTAGATGAAATAGACATTAACAAATATGGTCCTGCTATTGAGGCACATGAAGTATTTCCTGAAAAGATTAATGTGCATTTTGTAGAGGTAATTTCTAAAAATGAAGGTAAAATGATTACTTGGGAGAGAGGTGCTGGTGTAACTCTTGCATGTGGTACTGGTGCGACTTCTACAGCTATTTCTGGTTACAAATTAGGTTTATTTGATAGTGATGTATTACTTCATTTGCCTGGTGGTGACTTAAAATTCAATGTGTATGAAAAAAATGATGCTCTTGGGGCATTTATGGAAGGTCCTGCAGAGCTGGTTTATGATGGGGAATTTTGATTCTCCTTTTTTTAAATTTTATAAGCATTAATTAATGTTATATCTTCGAAAAAGAAATGTTCTTTTTTAGCTATTTCTGAAATAAAACCTAATTTATCTAATTTTTCTACTGTTTCTTCATTGCCTGATAGTGAAGACTGTATCATCTGCACCATTCCACCATCATTTAGATGATTTTTCACTTCATTTAAAAACATATCAATAACTTTTCTACCATCTAATCCACCATCGAATGCATAATTTATAGTATCATCTAAAACTTCGCCTTCTTCAGTAGGCAGATATGGAGTATTAAATAAAATTACATCAAACTTTCTATTTTTCACCGGTTCGAATAAATTTCCAAACAATATTTCAATTGTTTTAATGCTATTTGCTTCGAAGTTTTTACGTGCAAGCTCACAAGCATCAAAATTAATATCTGTTACAGTAATATTGTCCGTAAGTCTTGAAGCATACATTGCAACAATGCCTGATCCAGTTCCAATTTCTAGCACACTCTGTCCTTTTTTGATTTGCAAGTTTTCTGCAAGTAAATAACTATCTTCGGCGGGGATGTAAACGTTATCATCAATGTTGATTGTAAAATCTGGCATAGTAATCTATCCATTAAAAATTGAATTTAATTCTTTAGATAAAAACAGTATATCTTCGGGTTTAAGTGTAACAACCCTTTGTTTGAGATATTTGTTTAATTTTTCATCTTCAATTTCATTCATATATTTTTTCATTTCTTTCTTATCAAGATGAGTTATTATGTGTCTGGAATCAATTAAAGCATTTCTAATTTTTTTGTTTCTATGCTGGAACAATGCTTTTGTGAATTTAGAATAAATTTCGAAGTCTCCAACTGAAATTTTATTTTTTTTAGGTGTTAATCTTACAACAGAAGAGTCGATTTTTGGTTTTGGGATAAAACTTTCAGAACTTACATCTGTTAATTTTTCCACATTACATTTAAAATATAACATAGCTGAAAGTCTAGAATAATTTTTAGTTCCAATTTTTCCATTCATACGATCAGCGAATTCTTTCTGGTACATTAGAATAGCTAAATCAAAATCATATTCTAAAAATTTAAAAGTAATTGGTGATGAGATTTGATAAGGTAGATTGGAGATAATTTTATTGAATTTTGGAAATTCAACATTTAAAGCATCTTCATTTAGTAAATCTACATTATCTATTTTTTCGTCTTTAAGTCTTTTAGCTAATATTTCACAGATATTTTCATCCTGTTCAATAGCTATTACCTTTTTAGCTTTCTTGGCAAGCTCAATTGTTAATGTTCCAATTCCAGTTCCAATTTCTAAGATTACATCATCTTTTTGGATGTTTCCAAAGTTAATGATTTGGTCTCTTTTATTTTTGTCAATTAAATAATTTTGGCCAAGATTTTTATTTAACTTTATCCCATTTTGATTTAAGATGTTTTTAGTTATCTTGGAAAGGGACATGGAATTTTCATTATTCAATTTATCACTTATCTTGGGTTTTTAGGTTTCCTTGGAGCTTGTGTAAATATGTAATATTTACTTTTTCCTCTTTTAAGTGTATTTTTATCTAATTCTTGTTTAACTCGGTTTACAATCATTCCTGCAGGATCGGTTAATGTTGGGAGCCTTTCTGTTATATCTTCAAAACTTTCAAACGGTTTTTCTTCTCTGGCATTAATAATGTCCCACATATATTTTTTTCCGATTCCTGGAATTAACTCAAGTGTGTGGAGCCTTGTACTTACTGCTCCTGTTGTATTGAAAAAGTTAACATATTTTTCTTCGTTTGACTCAACAATATCTCTGATTGTGTAATCTAATTCGATTCTACTTGTTGCAGTTAATTTTTCAAAGTTTAATCTTCCAAGTACTCTTACTTTGTCTTTTTTTCCTTCTCCTATAAATACGGTATCACCTATTTCTAAATCAATACCTTCTTTAGGAGCTAATTCGAGTAAAGTGAATTGTTTTGTACCAATAGCTTGAGCAATAGGTTTTCCGCCAAATTTGGACATATCTGATTTAACATAGCCTCTGCTTAAATAATCAAGAACAACAGCATGTTGTTCTTTTTTTACAGTTGGTTTTTTTCCATTTCTTTTTTTATTATCAACCATCTTTATCACTCACTATTGTTTTTATAAAACTAAATTAGCTATATAAATAAACTATTTAATTAATTTATTTTTT